>JAHILQ010000146.1 GCA_018896985.1 Nitrospinota bacterium | reverse complement strand
GATTCCCGCTAACGACATGCGGGAATGACGATATAATACGAAACACTACAAAACTCGGCATGTTAATTCTATTAATTTTTTAACTTTTTTAATATTTCGTTTTGTGCTATATTGTTCTAAATTATCGGAAAAAGCGAAGGCGTGGATATTAATTGATAGAACCAAAATAATGAATAATGATGAATGTAAAAGGAGGGCTTATGAAGATCGAAGAAATTTCTAAGGAGCTTGAACAGTATGAACATAAGATGCAGTCTCTTATGTTACAAATGGATAATCTATACGGCGAAATCAAGGCTGCTATGCCTGCCGCCGCCGCTTCTTGGATGAATAAGGAAGTCGTAAGGAGAATTAGGGATAATCCAGAAATTGTACAATCGATTGGAATCGAGAAACTGGGAGAACTCAAGTCCAAATTGAAAACTCTGACAGAAAAATTGCCTGAGATAGTGGAAGCTGAGTTTCATGACCGTGGTAAATGGCCGCATCATGTTGAATGGGTAGAGATACCTTCTTCTCAAAGAGAAGAACCACACTTAAATCGCATTTTCCGCAATGTCATCAGTAACATTGGCAGCCTTCTCAGTGAATTTAGTCTTATCAAAGTGCCCAAAGGTCACCTTCCTTCGTGGGGACGTACAGGTGACAATCGTTTTCGTTATGCAATCAATCCGGGGCTGGACAATCTTCCTGAATCAAAGATAGAAGACTATTGGAATCTATTCAACGAATATACCGCACTAAGTAGCAAGATAGAAGATAGCCGGAAAGTTTTGGCTGAAGCCAAAGCAAAAGAATTGTGGGATAAGGCATGAAGAGTACAAACAGAAGGTTCTAACCACAGCATCAACCAGACGGGACTAAAGCTGGCAGGTTTTTCATTTTGGCCTGATTGCCGCCGCTGATTTCAGGCTCGTTATCTGCTGGTAATTTCAACAGCACTATGCTATTCTTAAAATAACAAGCGGAGGTGGTATAAAAATGTCATTATCAGAAAAAATCTTAAAACATATTCAAGAGCTGCCTGAACCGTTTCAGGCTGAGGTATTAGATTTTGTGGAATACCTTGAATCAAAAACAAAGAAGGGCAAAAAAATTGAGGGCGAGGAGACAGACTGGTCAGAACTGTCTCTATCCTTTGCAATGCGTGGCATGGAAGATGAATATTCTCCCTATTCGCTCAACGATCTCAAGGAACGTTTTACATGATTCAGGAAGGACAAATAGTCATTTTTAAATTCCCTCAGACCGACCAGACCATCGGGAAACTTCGCCCAGCTCTTGTGATTCGTAAATTGCCAAGCTTTCATGATGACTGGTTGATTTGCATGATATCATCGCAGTTGTCACAAGAAGTTCCAAAATTCGATGAAGTTATAAAAGAAGAAGATACAGATTTTTTACAGTCTGGATTGAAGACATCAAGTGTTATTAGAATCACTCGACTTGCAGTTGTAAACAAAAATGTTCTTCTTGGTTCTATAGGTAATATTGGGCCTGAGCGTCTTGCATCAATCAAGAAAAATCTGTCCACATGGATAATTGGCACATAACAATTCCCTCGCGCGGATGGTTGTTGGCCACCGCACAGTTCAGGCGTTAAACATATAACATATACTGATAAAAAGAATTGTGAGAATTTTAGCGGTAGCTGCGTTATTGATTGTATGGATTGTGCCTGTTGAGGCGCAAGGAGCGCACATAGATGGTGCCGGATTTGTGGAGCCTCGCGAAGGCGAATTGTTCCACGTGGAACAATTGAAATGAAGAACTCTGCAGCAGAGACCGTAGGGTACAAAGAACCCGATATTTGTTTTGTCGTCATTCCCGCTTGTCGGGAATCCTTCGGAAAGATTCTGGACAAGCCAGAATGACAGAATAAGGTAATCCTGTCGCAAGACTATAGGGGATTACAAGTTAAAAATAACCTGTTACAGGGCCGACTTCGTATATTTCCTGAGGCAGAGCGCCTTCTTCTTTGGCGACCTTCAGTGCCGGCGTTGATGCCTGATTTGACCTCGCTATTGCAACAAAATCCCCTGCCTTTGAAACAGCGCCTATGTCAACTATAAATACCTTATCGGGCCCCACACCGATATAGCTGTCTCCTATTCTTCCGTGAACAGGAACGTCAAAAACCACATTGGCATTTTTACCGTCAAAATAGACCCCTGTAATATCATAGACTCTTAAAACAAGCATTCCCTTAATCTTTGATAGTGTATTTTCCTTTATTTCCCAGTAGGCAAAAAGTTTCCACGGGTCAACTGTCATTAATGTAATCCTGTCCTCGCCATATTCGGCAGGAAGCGCTTTTTCCGCTGTAACTGCAATGCTTTCTATCTTTTTTAGGGTTCTCTGCGGTATGCGCGCTATCTTTTTCGCCGGGAGGGCAATTTTTTTAGGTTCTTTTTTTATTGCCTTTTCTGTTGCTTTCTTCCTGGTGGTTGTTTTCTTTGCCTTTTCTGCTTTTATAGCTGTGGGCTTTTTTACTGCCTTTTTCCCCTGTTCTTTTGTCTCTTTCTTTGATTTTATTGGCTTTTTTGCCTTTGCCTTCCCTTTTGTAACAGCTTTCTTATCTGTTTTTTTAGCAGGCTTTTTATCTTTTATTTTTTCCGTCTTCTTTGACGGTTTTTCAGTCTTTTTGCTCTTGCTCTTAACCCTTATTTTCATATACCCCTCCTCTCATAGAATATATTGTAGCAGATTTGTCAAAAATATCAACCCGGAAAAAGCATTTAGCATGGACATGGATGACTTAAAAGTATTTTGCAGCAACACCTTTTACATGCCGTAATACAATTCTTGACTTGCATATAATTATTCAATCAGCGATTGAGAATTGTATTATGGCATCCTATAAAATCTTGTTGAAATCAAAAGACTTTGAAGGCATTCGTGTCCATGCAAGCATAATTCAATTACAGTTTTCGGGTTAATGTGCTTCTGCCCAATTTCTTCCAGCGCCGATATCAACCCTCAAAGGAACCAGCAATTTTGCAGCGCCTTCCATCTCTCTTTTAATCATATCCCTTACACTGTTAAGTTCAGATTCAGGGGCTTCAAATAAAAGTTCGTCGTGTACCTGCAGAATCATCCTTGCTGTAAGCTTTTCTTCCTTCAGCTTTTCCCGGATATTAATCATAGCTATTTTTATTATGTCTGCTGCGCTGCCCTGTATCGGTGAGTTTACAGCCAGCCTTTCCGCCTGTGCCCTTGTGTTTGAGTTCTGGCTGCGTATCTCAGGTATCGGCCTTCGTCTGCCCGCCAATGTCACTGTATATCCTTTCTGCCTTACCTCGCTCAGAGTCGCCTCTATATATTGTTTTACGCCGGGATGCCTCTCAAAATATTTTTCTATGTATTTTTTAGCTTCTTCATGCGGTATGGACAGCGCCTCTGAAAGGCCGAATGGCGACATGCCATAGATGACGCCGAAGTTCACTGTCTTTGCGGTGCGCCGCATTTCATCGGTAACTTTATCAACCGTCACCCCGAATATCTCTGATGCTGTTTTTGCATGAACATCAATCCCCTTGCTGAATGCGTCAATTAAGACCTCGTCTTTGCTTAGATGGGCAAGTATCCTGAGTTCTACCTGCGAATAATCAGCGGACAGAAGGAGATTGCCTTTGTCTGCGATAAAAGTCTCCCTTATTCTCTTGCCCCATTCTCCTTTGATAGGTATGTTCTGCATATTCGGGTTGCTGCTGCTCAGCCTCCCTGTGGCTGTGGCAGTCTGGTTAAATGAGGTATGCACACGGCCTGTTTTAGGATTTATGAGCGCGGGCAAGGCATCCACATAGGTTGTTTTAAGCTTATTCAGGCTTCTCCAGTTCAGGATCTCACGCGGAAGCTCATGCGACATCGCAAGCTCTTCAAGCACGCTGACATCTGTTGAAAAGCCTGTCTTTGTTTTTTTGCCCGGTTTAAGCCCAAGGCTGTGGAATAGAACCTTTGCAAGCTGTTTTGGCGAGTTTATATTGAACTCCTCGCCTGAAAGGAAAAAAATCCTTCTCTGTGTAGAGTCAAGCTCCCTTGCCAGTTCTTTCGATATATCGTTCAACTTATCCACGTCTATTTTCACCCCTGCCTCTTCCATATCTGAAAGCACTGGTATCAGAGGCGCCTCTATATCAAAATATACGCGTTCAAGCCCAGCCTCTTTTAGCTTTTCAAATAAAATATCTTTAAGCTCAAACGCAAGCAGAGCGTCTTCTGCCGAATACTTTGTTGCTTCCTCGACAAAGACATCCGCAAATGACTTCTTTTTATTCAGAACCTCTGCAAATGTCCTTTTCCTGCGGGAAAGATACTCAAAGGCAACACCTTCAAGGCTGTGGTTGGGTTTATTCGGATTTATAAGATATGACGCAAGCATTGTGTCGTAAAGCCTGCCTTTTGTAACAACCCCTTCCTGTTTGAGCATCATGGTATCATATTTTAGATTATGCCCTATCTTCGCTATATCGGGATTTTCAAAAAGCGGCGCAACTATAGCCATAGTCTCCTTCATGCCAATTTGTTCAGGCACCCCTAAATAAGAATGCCGGAGAGGAATGTAATACCCTGTTTCCTTTTCAGCGCTAACCGAGAACCCGACAATGCTGTCAGCCATAGGATCTTTGCCTGTTGCCTCAACATCAAACGCAAACTCATCTTTAATGGCTGCTGCAACCGCCTTAAGTTTATCCTTAGAAAGCACGGTCTCGTAATTCTTCTCCGAAACAATTACTGAGGGCACCAGTTTCTTCAGGCTGGTGAATTCAAATTCACTGAACAAAGACAAAAGCTTATGCCAGTCAGGTTCTTTCAGCCTGAATTCCTTCAGGTCAAAATCCATAGGGACGGATGTGTCTATTGTTGCAAGCCTTTTGCTCAGCCTTGCAATATCGGCATTTTCGGAAACAAGGCTCCGCAGCCTTTCCTTTTTTATCATCTCAGGGTGAGAAAGCAGCTCATCAAGCCCCTTAAATGTTGTCAGCAGTTCTTTTGCCGTCTTTTCTCCAATGCCCTTAATGCCGGGGATGTTGTCAGCAGCGTCTCCTGTTAATGCCATAAATTCAGGGACTCTCTCAGGGGCAAGCCCGAATTTTTCTTTTACATATTCAACATCAAGTATGCGGTCTTTCACAGGGTCGTATATCTTTATATTCTCATCAACAAGCTGGAGCATGTCTTTGTCGGCAGTAACTATAAAAACATTTGACCTCTTTTTTGCTGCTTCTTTTGCAATTGTGCCGATTAGGTCGTCTGCCTCATATCCCGGCATCTCAAAAATAGTGATATTAAAAGCAGCTATCATTTCCCTTATGTGAGGCAACTGCTGTACAAGCTCATTGGGCGTTTCCGGCCTCTGCGCCTTATATTCCTTAAAAATCCTGTGCCGTTCAGTCATCTCAGGCGTGTCAAAAAAAACTGCAACACCGTCAGGCTTTTTCTCTCTTATGATTTTAAGCAGCGTGGTGGTAAACCCGTAGATTGCGTTTGTTGGAAAGCCCTTGGAATTCGTCAGCCCTTTAATCGCATAAAATGCGCGATAGACATAAGAATTGCCGTCAATAAGATAAAGATTCATTGTGGAATTATATATGTTAAATTGACTAAGTTTCCATATTATTTTATATTAAATGAATCACATAATTTGCCAAAGGAGGATTATTTGCTTAAAGCAGTAGAAGATCTCAGCACAACGAAGAAACGCCTGAAGATAGAAATACCGTCTGAGGCTATTG
>JAHILQ010000145.1 GCA_018896985.1 Nitrospinota bacterium | reverse complement strand
TCCTCTTTTGTTTGAACTTTTGTCTTTTCCTTCTCTTCGGCTGCAAAGACTGTCGAACAGATACCTAAGACAAAGACCATGAGAAACAGTTTGTTAATAATGCGCATTTTCAATCCTCCTTGTTTTATCTTTCACCCCCTTTTCTGATAAAATCAAAACGAGGGGGCGTTGTGATACAGCGCTTCCTTAGGGCAGGGGAGAAACCTTTGGCGAGGAGTCCCTGCCCTGTTTTTTGCTGCACGATACGCCTATCATCTGCCATCACCTCCCTTTTCTGTCTGGATTGCAACTTTCCTGAATCCGAGGTTATTGATAATATCGAGGACATCCACAAATACCTGAAGCCTGATGTCCCTGTCTGCACGGAGAACTATAGGGGTTGTCTTGTCCAGAAGAAGCATTTTTTCTTTTAATCCATCAAGTGTCACCGGAGAGGCATTAAAATAGACTGTTCCATCTCTGTCTATGGATATGATCTGATTTTTCAGAATCTGTTCACGTTCAGCCGATGCCTTTGGCAATGATACGTTGATCATTCCTGAAGCCATAAACGTCGATGTGATAAGGACAATTGTGAGCAATACGAGCATCACATCCACAAACGGAATAACATTCATATAGTCAAATTCTTTTTCTTCCATTCACTGTCTCCCATTGTGTAATAAGCACTTTCACCTTCCTCAAGAGGAAGTTATAAAAAGTAATGGAGGGGATAGCGACAACAAGTCCTATCGCGGTAGCCTTCAGTGCAAGGGCAAGTCCGGTCATTATCTTGCCGGTATCCATCATTCCTTCCCTGCCCATTGTATAAAAGGTGAGCATAATGCCAAGCACGGTGCCGAGCAGTCCTATGTATGGCGCATTGCTTCCGATGGTTGCAATAACATGCAGTTTTTTTGTGAGCTCTATTTCAAGGGATTTTTTGTCATCGAAGTCTTCCAACCGGATCTTCTTATAAACGAGATGTCTTTCCACTGCAATTGAGACCGCAATAATGCTCATAACTACCAGGAGCCCGATAATTCCGTAATCAACTGTTGCCGAAAGCCATTCCATCTGTATTTCTCCTTTTTTAAATTAGTTCCTTTTCAGAACAAATCGTATTGACAGTAATGCCTTTGATGCAATGCCAACACCGTTTTCATGAGCAGGGGAAAAGGTTGACATCTTCACCCCTTCCATAGCAGATTCCGTAAAACCGTAGCCAGCCGATTCAACGACTTCAACATTCATGAGGCGCCCTTTTTCGTTTATGAAAAGCCTTAAAACAACCTTGCCCTGCTTACCAAGCCTCTTCGCCATCATTGGATACACAGGCATTTGCCTTTTTAAAAAAGCAGGAGCGCCTCTGGCACCGAACTCTGTCTCAATAACAGAAGTTGTGCCGGACGAAGCAGAAAATGATACATTGCTAACCGTGCTCTCGCCACCTTGCTGGTGAGTTACCTGAGGCGCGGGTTCAGGGGCGCTTGCCACATTGACTACCTCATGACTTTCAATTGCATCGGTCCTGATTACTGCCTCATGCTCTTTGACGGGAGGTTCCTTTATCAACGGTGTTTCTTCCTTGATTTCCTTCCTGCTTGGCTCAGTGACCTTGTGTTTCTTTATCTCCCTGACAGCCGGAGGTGCCTGAACAGTATGCTCCCCCATCTGTGTGAATTGGATATAAAACGTTTTGAGATCATTACTACCTTTGTTAATAGTCAGCATCAGAAATATTACGATGGCAATAGTGTGGATAGATATTGAGGTCATTATCCCGTAACTCTGTTCTTTCATGGTTCCGATATTTCCCCTCAAGAGCATACCCCGTCTTTCCTCTCCCACAAATACATGCCTACATATGTGGTATCTTTTATCCACAGATGATTATCCTCAAAAGTCAATCTTGACTTTATATCCACTTTTTTATCTGGGCAAAGAGGTCTGCCTTTCTTAAATGCCAAGTGTTCAAAAACTTCATCCATTGTTCATAGCCTTTTGTGTTACGTAAATAAATATCGTGCTACCATAATGACAAAAAAATTATTTCAGATGCTTCCCTGTCGTAGTAAGAGAGAGCTTACCGTGTTTCACGCCTTTAATGCCTATCAATCTGTCGGCAATAGCCTTGATATCCTTCGCCTTGCCTTTAACCACGATGACCTCAAGACAGTTGTGTGCGTCCAGATGTATGTGCATGGAGGAGACGATGGAATTAAAATACAGGTGTTGAAGATCTGTAAGAGTGTCTGCAAGCTCCCTTGTGTCATGAGAATAGACGATGGTTATTGTACCGACAGTCTCTACAGTAGCCGACTCCCATTCCTCCAGGACAAGGCTGTCCCTGATAAGGTCTCTGACCGCTTCGCTTCGGCTCGCATAGCCTTTCTTTTTGATAAGGCTGTCGAATCTTTCAAGCAGCGGATTTTCAATCGATATGCCAAATCTAACAATCGCCATAGTGTTACCTTTTTAAAAAAAGTAACACTACTATATTCAATTTAACAGCATCCTGTCAAGCAGAAAATTATTCCCCCAAATCCCGATTTAGGAATTTTCGTTTTCTTATAATTCCCCTTCCCCGATGCCTCGGGGAAGGGGCTATAGGTGCGAGGGAACTTTAAGGAATTTCTATCTCTGTCCTTGGGTATTCAGTCAGTTTGAAAACTACCGGAATTTCAACAGGGCTGTCTATATACGGAAGAGGCGATGCTTTTTTCACGATATCTAAGGTTGCGGTGTCAAGAATGTTGGAGCCTGAACTTTTGAGAATTTTGATATTTTGAGGTTTACCCTGGCGACTGATCCCAAAGCTTATATGTACAGTGCCCTCTATACCCCTTTTTCGGGCTAAAAGGGGGTAAGTCTTCACTCTTTCAATAGAATTTCTGATAATCTCAATAATTTCTATAGATGATGTTTCTCTACTCTTGCCTACTGCTGCTCCTTCATTTCCGGCATTCTCTCTACTTTCATAATTTGCCAATGCGGTATGACCAGAAGGTTCTTCGTGTACATTTAACCCCTCACCCTTGCCCTCTCCCAAACGGGGAGAGGGGAGCTGAAGGGGCAATTCTCCTGCAAAGGGAGAGAGATGGTAATATGGTGACTCTCTCACAGGGTGAGGAGCGGGTTGATGTGGTGACTCTTTCGCAATAAGAGAGGGGGCTTGATGTGACAAATCTCTCACATTTTGAGAGAGAACTTTCCCCTCCCTTTTTCCTTCTTCTAAAAGTTTCACAAAAAACACTTTTTTCTCGTGCGTTTTACCGATGCCCTTCGATAAGTCCGCAGATAATAGAGCAACAGCGAAAAAGCAGTGATGAAAAAGCACAGAAAGAATCAATGTTTTTTTGAAGTCCATTTTTTATATCTCAATCTTTACTCCTGCAAAGGCAGAAAACCCTGGTACACCATAACCCTTTGCAGTTTCATAATCCTCTTCCAGCAGGTTATCTATCCTCCCGAACAACTTAATATTCTTTGTTAATCTGTAGCTGCCGCTAAGATTGATAAGTGAGTATGATGCGAGTTTCTTACTTTCTGAGTTAGCAGCATTATCGTATGCCTCTCCAACAAATGTATATCCTGCCAATATTGCGGCATCACCTTTGACATACTCTACTGTCATATTGAGTTTATCTTTTGGTCTCATTGGTAACCTCTTCCCTGTCTCTTTATCCTCTGTATCAAGATTTGTGTAAGAAGATTTTAGTGTAAGGGTTTCTGTTATTTTTATAGATGCGCTTGCTTCAATACCTTTTACCTCAGCCTTTGCGACATTCTGGGGAGTATATTGCCATGAGCCTGGAGGGCTTTCCACCCAGTTAATCAGGTCGTTATAGTTTTGGTCAAAGTAGGTAATAGAGATAGAAACTTTATCTTTCACAATATCCTTTTCTAAACCTATCTCCCATGAGTTACTCTTTTCAGGTTTTAGATTTAAATTACCGCTGCCCAATGAGCCTTGGTAATATAGTTCATTTAGAGTTGGCGCCCTGAAGCCCGTTCCATAACTGCCCCTGACTTTAAGCACGAGAGGTTTGATATTATAAATTCCGCCAATCCTGTAAGTTGTTTCACTGCCAAATGTCTCATGGTCACCATATCTTAATCCTGCATTGATTATAAGGTCATCATTTAAAAACTTTAATTTGTTATTTAGATACAAAGCCTTATTATCTACAGCCTTATCAAACACACCTTTATTTTCGCCTTTTTCATTTCTATATTCTGCACCTGCTGTAAATGTGTAACGCTCAGAGAAATAAAGATTATGTTGCCAGTCTATGGTATTCATTCCTGTGGTAATATCGCTATTGTTACGTGAGGTATCAGGATACCTATACTTTAGAGAGTCTTTTACGGTTGAGACTGTTAATACCTGTTCCCAGATATTAAGCAGATAGAGTTTCCCTTTTCCCGAAAGCATGTAGTGATTCCCGTGTTGGATATAATTTAGGTCATCCTTACCAAAATCATCCAGTTCAGAACGGTCATAGTAATACTTACCTGTGATTTCTACATCAAGTTTTTCTGTTGGTCTGAACCCCAACTTCCCTGATAGTGCAGCATTTTTATACCCATCTCTCTCTGTTCCCTGTTTTGCAGCCGAGATGCCATCAGTGTAGAAATATGTACCTGTAATTCTGTAGTCTATTTTTTTATCTCCGCCCGAGACAGTTACAGATGGTTTATATGTCCCAAATGAGCCACCCTCAAAGGATGTTTCTATTTTTGGTTTGCCTTTACCTTTTTTTGTAATGATGTTTATAACACCTGCCATTGCCCCTGAACCATAAAGAGTGCTCTGAGGACCTTTTACTATTTCTATCCTCTCAATGTCATCTACATTAATACCTGAAAAATCAAATGAACCTGTGGTTGTGCTTTTAACCTTTACGCCATCTATCATTACCAATGTATGCGTTGAACTGCCGCCACGAAGAATGATACTTGCCAGTTTACCTGCACCACCATACTGAACAAGATTCAATTCTGCGACATTTCTCAGGACATCTGGCACAAATTCTACATTTTTGTTTTTTATATCTTCACTCTTAATCACGATAACATCACTTGTTATCTCTTCTATTGCCTCTTCTATCTTTGTTGCGCTAACTACAACCTCTTTAATCTTTATTGTTTCCTCTGCCCATACAGGTAAGGCTATGAGCAGGGACAGTAATAGTAAACATACTTTATACATTTTTAACCTCCTCCTTCCCGCGAAGGGACATTAAAAGTTTTAAGATGTTCAGAGTCTCCTGACTCAGGGCTTCCTACTAACCTGCCTTCCCGGGTAACGGTTTGAACAGTTTGAACCGGTTAAGCCGTTTAAACCGTTATCACCAGTGGCTTTCTGGGTTTTCGTTCCCATCACAGTTGCGGGGCAGTTCTCGTTTTTCACGAGATTCCTCTGTAACATCTTTAAAGAAGTTATCTCCAACATATATATGCTCCTCCTACATCACTCCTGATTTCAATATCAATATCAAATGCCTCTCTTAGCAAGACCTTTGTTAATATTGTCTCAGGACTACCTACACCCATAATTTTCCCTTCCTTGATAAGCATTATTTTCTCAAACTGTAAGGCGATATTTATGTCATGAAGCGCCATAATGATAGTTATTCCTCTTTTTTTCTGTAATTCCCTTAGCAATCTTATAAACTCTATTTGATACTTTATGTCCAGATTTGCAAGGGGTTCATCAAGAAGCAATAGCCCTGCTCCTTGAAGGAGGGTCATGGCAATATAAGCCCTTCTCCTTTCACCACCGCTAAGATTTGTTATAAGCGACTCAGCATAATCTGTAAGTCCAACCATTTCAATTGCATCATTAACGGTTAGTGCAGGAGGTATTTCGTATGGATAAAGCCCCATGCTTACAAGTTCTCTCACAGTAAATGGAATATTCATATCAAGAATCTGTGGGAGACAACTCAGGAGTTTTGCCCTGTCTTTGTTTTTATAAAATTGGATTGGTTTACCCCAGAGACTTATATGACCCCGGGATGCCTTTAGTATTTCACTTGCCAATTTAAGGATTGTTGATTTTCCTGAGCCATTTGCACCCAGTAGCCCTATGAATTCAGCATTATTTATAGAGAACGATATACCATTGATAAGGGATCTCTCACTATCATAGGAGAATCCAACCTGATCAAACTCCAGAATGGTATTTTTAGATTGTGAGGACATCTTTTCTCCTTAAAAGATACAGAAAATACGGTGCACCTAATATTGCAGTAATTATCCCTGCTGGCAGTTCCATAGGGGAAAGCAACGATTTTCCAATCAGGTCTGCTATACACAGGAGCATTCCACCACACAGGGCAGAGACAGGTATTAATATCTTACTATCAGAACCAAAAATAAACCTTCCTATGTGCGGAATAAGCAGTCCTACAAAACCAATGATACCGCCGAGTGACACAGAGGCAGCGGTCATAAGACCAATGGATATGAAAAGGATAAACCTTTCCCTGCGCGGAGAAAAACCAAGGCTGTGAGAAAGCTCATCTCCAAGTATCAGGGAATTAAGCGCCTTTGCCCGTGATATTGATATAACAAAGCCTGCAATTATAAATGCCACTCCATAGGGAATAACTGACCAGTCTGCCAAAGACAGGTCTCCAAATATCCAGAGTGTTACACGTCTTAGCCCCTCATCAGTTGAGATACTCATGATTAACATTAGTAAAGCTGAAGCTAAAAATCCCATGCCAACTCCTGCAAGGAGTAGCCTTTCGGGTAAAAACCCTCCCCTTTTCCATCCCATTATTCCAACAAAAATACCTGTGATTATAGCTCCTAAAAATGCAAGTAAAGGTATGGTAATTATTCCCCAAAAAGTAATCCCCATGGTAATTCCAATAGCTGCTGATAAAGCTGCGCCGCTTGATATACCAAGGATATAAGGGTCAGCAAGGGGATTTCTAAGTATTCCCTGAAGCACTGCGCCTGAAGCACCAAGAGCCATACCCATCAAAACTGAGACAATAACCCTCGGCAAGCGTATAGAAAGGAGTATCTCTCTGTCTATTTCACTCATGTTAAAAGGATTTATTGTCTTTGGACCAATAAATAAAGCAATCACAAAGATTGTAATAGCTGTAATACCTATAGTTATAAGTCGTACCTTCATATTTTTCTCTCTACTCTCTGCTTTGTTTCTCATTTAAGTATCCTGCCAATTCCTTTATCCCTTCAATGACCCTTGGACCAAGCCTGTATAAATTATCACTTACATAAAACACCTTATTGTCCCTTACCGCAGGAACACTGGAAAGTCTCTTTAAAAGCCTATTTGAGAGTTTTCTCATATCCTCATGTCCTTTGCCAATGATAATTACATCCGGTGATTGACGGAAAATCTCCTCTATGGAGTATTTTGGATATGAAGCCGTAGCGCCTTGAGCTATGTTTATTGCCCCGAGGAGATTTATTGCGTCATCAATCAAAGTATTGGGACCAGCCACTATTAGTGGTTCGGGCCATATAATGAACAAAACCTTCTTTCCTTGCCCCTTGTATTTACTGACAGCTTCCTCTATTTCTTTTGCTACCGATTCTGCCTTTTCTTTTACACCAAGCGCCAACCCTATATTTCTGACTCCATGCGGCAAATCTAAAAGCTGACGCTCCTTAAATACATATGTCTTTATCTTCAATGAATGAAGCCTCTCTTCAAATTCTTTTGGATTACCATCAGTTGTCATAATAACAATGTCAGGCTTTAATGAAACAACTGCCTCAAGTGACGGGTTTGACATGCCCCCGATTTTTGGTTTCTTCTTTGCCTCTTCAGGATAATCGCAGAAATTTGTTACACCAACAATATTATGCTCAAGTCCAAGGGCAAAAAGGATTTCTGTCATACTCGGCGCAAGAGAGACAATGCGATTGGGAGGCTCAGCAGCTTTTACAGCAGTGAATAGTGAGCAGTGGATAGTGAATATAGTGAATAGTGAAAATAAGATTATCAGTCTTTTCAAACAAATACCCCCATAAAATAAAAAATCCTCTCGCCGCATTGCTGCTGACGAGAGGATTGCACCCTGATTTACTTCATCCCCACCTTCCTCCACGGAAAGGCTTTTCAGTGAATAGTGATTAGTGAACAGTGAATAGTAAAAATTTCTTATTAACGACTATTCACTAAATACTATTCACTTACAACTGTCGTTCACAGGCAGGTCTTCTGGCTCTCCCGACCTTTGCCAGCCTTCCCATCCCGATATATCGGGACAGTGGCATATTACCGGCAAAGGCTTTAATTCCAATCAAACAATCGGAATCGGGATTACAGCGGCGGGACCGCTCCTGAATTTAACAGGATTCCCTATTAAGCCGTTTTGGCACCCGAACTATTTATAGTGTTACAGCAAACGAATCAAAAAAGCAAGGGGCGCATTCCTTTATGCGCATTTTGTGATAAAATAAACAATTCCAGATTAATCCCCGGATGGACTATGCCAAAGGATATACGTAATTTTTCCATCATAGCTCATATAGACCACGGGAAGTCGACCCTTGCCGACAGACTTCTTGAATATACAGGTG
>JAHILQ010000144.1 GCA_018896985.1 Nitrospinota bacterium | reverse complement strand
TAATTTTCCTCTGATAATACTACTGTTATATGGCTCATCTTTTTCCTGATAACATTCGCCCTTCCCATTGCCCTTTGCTCAACTCTCTTCAATGAAGGCCCCTGATTTACAAATGCCTTAAGACTCATATCCTCAGGATTAACTGCCTTCTTCTGCTCTGCATTTGCCATAGCAGACTTTAATATCTTTTCCACTATATCTGCGCCTCTGTAAGGCATAAACCTCAGGGCAATAAGCGCATCTCCTGCCTTTTTCCCATTGATAAGGTCCACAACCCTGCGAACTTTTCTCGGGGTTATCCTCGCAAACTTTAATACAGCCTTCGCTTCCATATTAACCTTTTTTCTCCCTATGCCTTAGCGGGCGCTGCCTTTTCAGCTTTTGAATGCCCCTTTGAATGCCCCCTGAAAGTACGCGTTGGTGAAAATTCACCAAGCTTATGCCCCACCATATTCTCAGTTACATAAACAGGTATGAATTTCTTGCCGTTATGAACGGCAAATGTATATCCTATGAAGTCAGGCACTACTGTAGAGCGCCTTGACCATGTTTTTATAATCTTTTTATCTCCGCTTTCAATCATAGTCCTGACTTTTTTCATCAACTTCTCATCAACAAACGGTCCTTTTTTCAATGAACGCGGCAATTTATTTCCTCCTCTTCTTTAAGTAGACAGCATGTAGTAGACAGCATGAAGGGGAAAAGAGAAAACTCCCTGTCTACTGTCTACTGTTTGCTGTTTACTGTCGGCTGTCATTTTCGTTTCTTTACGATATATTTATCCGTATTCTTATTATGCCTTGTCTTTATGCCTTCGGGCTTGCCCCATGGCGAGCACGGAGGACGGCCGCCTGAACTTCTTCCTTCTCCACCGCCCAGCGGGTGGTCTACGGGATTCATTGCAACGCCCCTTACATGAGGCCTTTTCCCAAACCATCTTATCCTTCCTGCCTTGCCGTAAGAAATATTCTCATGTTCAACATTGCTGACCTGCCCTATTGTCGCCATACAGCCTGAAGGAATAAGTCTTACCTCACCTGAAGAAAGCCTTACCTGCGCGTATTTTTCATCCTTTGCCACAAGTTGAACAGATGCTCCTGCGCTCCGCGCGAGCCTGGCTCCCTGGCCTGCCCTAATCTCAATATTATGCATGAACGAACCCAGCGGTATATCACTTAAAGGCAGCGCATTGCCTACCTTAATCTCAGCTCCCTTGCCCGAAACCACCTCGTCTCCTACCTGAAGTGAAACAGGGGCAATGATGTATCTCCTGTCACCATCTCTGTATTTAAGTAGAGCAATCCTGGCCGACCTGTTTGGATCATACTCTATGGTTTCGACAATTGCCGGAACGCCTGACTTGTCCCTCTTGAAATCAATCAGCCTGTATGCCCTTTTATTTCCTCCGCCCCGCTGCCATACAGTTATGCGGCCAGTGTTATTTCTGCCGCCTGTCTTTCTTAAAGACCTGACCAGCGGTTCGTACGGCCTGTCCGCAGTTAATTCGCTGAAATCAGAAACAGTCTGAAATCTTCTGCCGGGTGAAGTCGGATTATATTTTTTTATTCCCATTATGAACCCTCAATAAAATCAAGTTTTTCACCCTTCTTAAGGGTAACTATTGCCTTTTTCCTGTTAGACCTTCTGCCAATTGATTTGCCGTGCCGCTTCCGTTTTCCCTCAACATTTATAGTGGCAACCTTCTCTACCTTAACCTTAAAAATCTCCTCTATAGCCTTCCTTACCTCAAGCTTGTTTGCATCCTTTGCAACCTCAACAAGTATCTTATTTTGTGACTCCTTAAGATTACTGCCCTTTTCAGTGAAAAGCGGTTTTTTAATAATAGAATAAAGGCTTCTCATGCTGTCTCAGCCCCCTTGTCGTAGACTCGACTCTCCGAGATGCCTGCAACCGCTCCTTTTGTAATAAGCAGCCTGTTATGAGCAATTACAGTGTAAGCGTTCAGGTCTGATGCGCACGCTACATGAACGCCCGCAATATTTCTTGCTGAAAGCTTTATATTGTTATTATTTTCAGGTATCACTATAAGCAGGCTTTGCCCCTCAAATCCAAGGGTTTTTATTATAGCCGCCATATCTTTTGTTGAAGGCTTACTAATTGAGAGGTCATCTATCAATGTAATTTCTCCATCTGCAAGTTTTGCTGAAAGTGCACTTTTTAATGCCAGATGCTTAACCTTGCGAGGAATGCTATAAGAGTAATCTCTTGGCTGCGGCCCGAATGCTGTTCCGCCTTTCCTCCACAGGGGAGACCTGATGCTCCCTGCACGCGCCCTGCCTGTATGTTTTTGCTTCCATGGTTTTCTGCCGCCGCCGCTCACCAGCCCCTTGGTCTTTGTAGCGTGAGTCCCCTGCCTCTGATTGGCAAGAAAGTTTATCACAGAATCATGCATAACAGCGCTGCTTGCTTTGAGCCCGAAGATTTCCTCGGGGAGATTAATCTCGCCTGCTTTTTTATTATTTCTATCTTTTATCTCAATCTCAGGCATATCAGCTTTCCTTCCTTATCATCACATAACTGCCGGAGGCTCCCGGAACTGCGCCCCTGATCATCAGAATATTCTGGTCAGGTTTGACGTCCGCTACTGTAAGATTTTTTGCTGTAACACGTTCGGAGCCCATATGTCCGGGCATCTTCTGATTTTTCCATACCCTCGAAGGATAAGAACTTGCTCCTATGGATCCTGGCGCACGGTAAAACGTAGAACCGTGAGAAGCAGGCCCGCCTGCAAATTTATGCCTCTTAATAACTCCCTGAAAACCTTTACCCTTAGAAACGCCTGTTACAGAAACATTGTCTCCCTTGTTAAATTTTTCAACAGTGACAATATCTCCAACCTTAAGGTCCCCCATAGCAAATTCCTTAAGCAGTCTGTACGGCTTGACCCCTGCTTTTTTAAATACTCCGCTTAATGCCTTATTGACCTTTTTCTCTTTTTTTATTTCATTGAATCCGACCTTAACCGCTTCGTATCCGTCTTTTTCGAGGGTCTTAACCTGGACAACACAGCAGGGCCCTGCCTCTATTACCGTGACAGGAACAATCTTCCCGCCTTCAGCAAATATCTGTGTCATGCCTAATTTTTTACCTAAAATACCTATCACAGCTTTATCTCCACATCAACACCTGCAGCCAGTTCCAGTTTCATTAAAGCATCCACTGTCTGCGGAGTTGGATCATATATGTCTATAAGTCTTTTATGTGTTCTTATTTCAAACTG
>JAHILQ010000143.1 GCA_018896985.1 Nitrospinota bacterium | reverse complement strand
GCTATAAAGAAGACTATAAAGCATTCTCTGCCCCTTTATTTACCCCGTTTAGAGATACATCTCTAACGGGGTTTATTTCTAAAACTTTCTCCATTCCCATTCCCCTTGAACCCTTCACAACAATTGTGTCGCCTTCCCTGCACAACCCTGTCAGTATCCTGCCTGCTTCTTCCGCAGTAGAAACGCTGAACGACTGTCTTCCTGTCTTAACAAACACTGAATGCGCTGTTGACATCAAAGGCCCGACGCCTATAAATACGTCTATTGGAAGCGCTGACATCCACTCTCCGATTTTCCTGTGCGCCTCTTCTGCGTAGGGGCCAAGCTCAAGCATATCCCCTAAAACAGCGATAGCCCTTTCCTTCTTCAGCCTTACAAGTTCTTTTATTGCCTCTTCCATTGATGCAGGGTTTGCATTATATACATCGCTTATAACTGTTGCCCCGAACAATTCCTTAATCTCAAGCCTCATAGGAACGCCTTTAAAAGATTCAAGCCCAGTTTTAATATCATGCGGATCAATATTAAAGATCTGTCCTATAGCTGAAGCGGCAAGCGCATTATAGATATTAAAAGCTCCGGGTATATTCAGGGTTATTTCTACGCAGTTCACTTCACCAAAGCAGAGCAGAAAATCAGAGCCTCTATCCTTCATCCTGATATCTTTTGCAAAAACATCAGCCTTATTCTCTATACCGAATGTAATAACCTCGCCCTGATATCCTGAAACCCCCTGCATGAGGAAGGCAT
This sequence comes from Nitrospinota bacterium, assembly GCA_018896985.1. Classification (GTDB taxonomy): domain Bacteria; phylum Nitrospirota; class Thermodesulfovibrionia; order Thermodesulfovibrionales; family UBA1546; genus UBA1546. Next base: position 3,039 of record JAHILQ010000143.1, on the reverse strand, counting down.
CATCTGCGCTTACTACAACTTTTTTCACAGTATCAAGGAGTTCAAGTTTTGTATTTCTGACTGCTTCAAGACTCCTGAAACCTTCAAGATGTCCCGGCCCTATATTTGTCACAACACCGCAATCGGGCGCTGCAATCCTGCACAATTCTCTTATATCTCCGGGAGAGCTTGCTCCCATCTCAAGAACAATAACCTCATCATCGGCGCCGAGTTTTATAAGACTCAAGGGGAGGCCTATCTGATTATTGAGATTGCCTGTATTCTTATGAACCCTGTATTTTGTGCTCAGGATTGATGCTATCAATTCTTTTGTTGTTGTCTTTCCGTTTGTCCCTGTTATGCCTATAACAGGAATATTGCTTCTCATGCGAACATAACGCGCAATATCCTGTAGTGCGCTGAGAGTGTTTTTCACATATATTATTGCCTTGCCTTTCAGGTGTTCTGCAGGAGGGAAATTCACCAGCGCTCCGCTTCCTCTTTCAAGCGCCTTATAAATAAAATCATGCCCGTCAAATCTTACGCCGCGCAATGCAACAAAGATCTCTCCCTCTCCTATCGTCCGCGAATCTATGGATACGCCTGTAAACGGATGAGAATTGCTGTTTTTATAGACAATGCGGCCACCTGTTGCATTGATAACATCTTCTGCCGTTAAAATCGCCATGATCTCCTTATCGAGTGTCAGTGTCAGTGTCAGTTTTCAGTGTCAGTCTCTTACAGTTTCAGTTTTTAGTGTCAGTGTCAGTGACAAATCTTACTGACACTAATCACTGACACTGTTCACTATTCACTTTCTTTTTTATCGCCTTCTCCGCTGTATCCCTGTCGCTGAATTTATGCCTTGCGCCTTTTATCTCCTGATAATCCTCGTGCCCCTTTCCTGCAATCAGCAGTATATCGCCTTCTTCTGCAGTTTCCACCGCCTTTTTGATAGCCGTCTCTCTGTCGGGTTCAATTGTATAATTCATTCTTAATGCGCCCTTCTCTATCTCTTTTATTATCTCGATCGGTTCTTCGCTGCGGGGATTATCAGAGGTTATCACAACGTAATCGCTCAGTTTCGTTGCTATCGCAGCCATTCGCGGTCTCTTCCCCCTGTCCCTGTCGCCGCCGCAGCCAAAGACAGTTATAACACGTGATGCGTGATGCGTGATGCGTGATGCGTTATTTGTATAATGCTGCTCTGCTGCTCTCTGCCCCAGAAAGTCTGCGACTTTCTGGGGACCCCTGCTGCTCTGCTGCTCTTTAATTTCCTTAGCCGTTAGTATCAGTCTTTCAAGCGCATCCTCTGTATGCGCATAGTCAACTATGCAGAGAAAATTCTGTCCGAGGTCAACCTTTTGAAATCTTCCCTTTACAGAACCCATATTCTTTATTCCGCTTATTATCATATCCCACGGCACATTCAGGCTCACGGCAGCGCCTACGGCAGAGAGTATGTTGTAGACATTGTGCGTGCCTATAAGCGGCGACTGAATATTGTATGTCCTGCCATTGAAATTAATATCAAACAAGAGTCCGTCAAATGAGTTTTTAACATTTACTGCAACAATATCCGCTCCTGCTTCAATGCCGTATGTCATTACATTTCCAGTCTCGGTTGCGAGTCGTACCGACTTTGAATCCCGTAGATTTGCCGAGTCTTGTCGGTACGACTCGCAACCGAGCTGCGATGTCTTGAGTTCGGAGATCAATCTCCTTCCATAAGGGTCGTCAAAATTTATTACAGAAGTCCCGTCTTTCAAAAGAAGTTCTTTAAACAGCCTTTCCTTTGCCCTGAAATACTCCTCCATCGTTATATGAAAATCCAGATGGTCTCTTGTAAGATTTGTGAAAACTGCAACACTGAAACCCGTATAGTCCACCCGCTTCTGCGCAAGCGCATGGGATGATACCTCTGTCACTACGTGGCTGCACCCTGCTGAAACCATCTTGTTCAATACAGCCTGAAACTCAAGCGCCTCAGGCGTGGTATGAGGGGCGTCATAATGCCTGTCCTTCACAAGATAATTTATAGTGCCTATCAGCCCGACATCTTTTCCCCATGCCTCAAGAATTGACTTTATAAGATACGTTGCCGTTGTCTTTCCGTTAGTTCCCGTTACTCCAATGACAGTTAACTTATCAGACGGCCTTTCGTAAAAATTATTGGAAAGATACGCAAGAGCCTCCCTGCTGTCACTGACTTTGATAGCTGTAAGCTGATAGCTGTCAGCTAAAAGCTTATTCTCATCTTCTTCATGCACTATTGCAACTGCGCCTTTCTTAACCGCATCACTGATAAAATCATGTCCGTTACACTTTTCGCCCTTTGCGGCAACAAAGACATCGCCCGGCTTGACCTTCCTTGAGTCATAGGCAATTCCAGTTACATCAACATCAGCGCTGCCTGTTATTTCATTTATCTCCATATCTTTTATAAGCATCTTCAATTTCATCTATCCCCGCTTCTATCTCCTCTCAACCACCAAAATATTCTTTTCTCCGACATCTTCCCTCGGCACATTGAGATACGAAAGCGATTGTTTTGCAATCTCCTTAAAAACAGGAGCGGCAATAACCCCTCCGTAAATCTGACCTTTCGGCTCATAAATAACAACAATCATTGCTATCATGGGATTGTCTGCAGGAACGAACCCAACAAATGAACCAACATATTTTTCCTTTGAATATCTCTTTGTCCTGGGGTCTATAATCTGCGCTGTCCCTGTTTTGCCTGCAACGTGATTGCCCTCAACAGAGGCGCTCTTTCCTGTCCCGCCTTCCTCTGCGACTGTCTTTAATATATCCTTGAATATTCCTGCTGTCTTTTTTGAGATAGCCCTCTTGTTTCCCTTGGAGTTAAATGAATACACAGGGACATCATCCGGAGACCTTATTTCTGACACTACATGAGGTGTAACAAGAACGCCTCCGTTTGCTATCGCTGAGTAAGCCCTCAGAATCTGAAGCGGCGTAACTGCAACCTCCTGCCCTATTGATATTGCTCCTATAGACCCTGCTGACCACTTTTCAGGCAGTCTTATCCAGCCTGAT
>JAHILQ010000142.1 GCA_018896985.1 Nitrospinota bacterium | reverse complement strand
ATTGCCCTCCTGTATCAGGTCAGAAAAACTCAAACCTTTCCCCATGTATTTTTTTGCTATGCTGATAACAAGTCTCAGGTTCGCTTCTATAAGCGCTTTCTTCGCCTCAAGAATTTGCTGCTCCCCTTCCATTAGAAGCTTCAGCGTCTTTTTTGTTTCTTCTGCCTTAATGCCGAGCGCTTCTTCTTTTTTTGCCATCTCTTCCCTGCATTCATTGTAGGCGTTAATTAGAGCGCCTGCGCCGCCCTTCTCGGTTGCGAGTCGTACCGACAGGTTTTCCTTCACCTTTATATCTTTGCCTATATCAGCATTAATGCCGTGCTGTCTGAGCTTTTTTCTGATAGCTGACAGCTTTCTGTCTGTTTCTTCAATGCCGGAAATTGCCTTTTTTATTTCCTCGGAAAAAGCAATCACTGCACCTTCTTTTAACCGCAGCTTATCTATTTTGTCTAATATTTTAGTCGTATTATCCCCAAGCATGCGAACCGCCTTTTCCCCTCTCGAACTGCCTTCAGCTTCAAGCCTTTTGAGACACGCCATTCTCTTTTCATGCAGTTTCTTTATCTGAGCCGTTACATCAAAGAATCTCTTTCTTTCGGTAAAAAGGTCTTCTTCAAATGTCTCCTCGCCGTCCTGTATTATTTCTGCCAGCGGCGCATCTCCTTTTTCAATCAGTTCTCCCAATTCGATCAGTTTCTTTACTGTAAACGGAAGGGCAAAAATAATCTCCGCTACTTTCCTTCTGCCGCTTTCAATTCTTTTCGCTATCTCAACTTCCCCCGCTTTTGTGAGAAGGGGGACACTGCTCATCTCTTTCCAATATATCTTTACAGGATCATACTCCGTATCCTGAAGGAGAGGCTTTTCTCTCGACTCTTCTACTGCCTCGTCTTCCAGAGCATCCTCCAGTAAAGAAAGCCTTTTCCTGTCTTCGTCCCCTTCAAAGTACTCAGGCTGTTCTCTCATCTTTTCTCCTTGTTATTTTTTGTTTTTCCACTAAGAGACTGTTCAAAAGCCGTAAATCTCCTGAGGTTTTAGCGAGCCTTATCTTTTCTTCTATTTCGCAGTGCGCCATATCTCTCAGGCAATCCCTGATATTATTATCAACATGTTCAATATCAAATCCGGGATTAAGCGACAGCCTTGTGATAAGCGCCTTTCCTTCATCATTTAGAATACCGAGCATTGTATTCATATTCAACCTTTCGGCTGAAGGTTTAATTTCCTGAAAAATCTGTCTTATTAGGGGATTGCACACTCTGTCAATGTTGAGGTTATCAAAAATATACGGCGCCCTGTCAGGGAATGCGACTATAGCGCTAAGAAGCAAAACTTCTTCATCGTAGAAAAAACCGGCAGTTTTTGCGACACCGGCTGTTTTGGCTATGCCTGCTTTTTGCTCATACTTTTTAGTCTCCCCTCTGAGAACAGCTTCCCTTATCCCTGACTTTTCCGCTAATTCCTTGAACAGTTCTTCTCTCAGGATTAAATCCTTTGCATTGTCTATTATCCCGATAGCTGTCCTGACATTGTCTGCCTTATCTCCCTTCAATCTAAGAATGAAATCCACCATTGACTCTGACTTTGACAGTTTAATCTGAAATGCGCGGCTTCCGTTTTTCCTGAGAAAACTGTCAGGGTCGTCTCCCTCGGGAAGAAGCAATATCTTGCTCCTGAATCCATGCTCATAGAGAATTGACAGCGACCGTTTCGCAGCGGCAATGCCTGCTGCATCGCTGTCAAAGACCAGAAGAACTTTCTTTGTAAACCTTCCAAGTTTCTGGAGATGTCCTGTTGTCAGCGCAGTGCCCAGAGGAGCAACCACATTCAGAAAGCCATACTGGCGGCACATGATTACATCAAGATACCCTTCAGTTATCATGACATAACCTTTTTTCCTTATCTCATCCTTTGCGGCATTAAGCCCGTAAAGGGTTTCACTCTTTTTAAACAGTAAAGTCTCAGGAGAGTTGAGATATTTCGGCATTGTCGGTACGACTCGCAACCGAGAGTCGTCAATAGCCCTTCCGCCAAAAGCGATAGCATCCCCCTGTATATTGAATATCGGAAACATAACCCTGTTTTTGAAAACATCGTGCAGCCCGTTTTCTCCGGTGAAGACAAGTCCTGATTGCGTGATGAGCGAATCATCAAACCCCTTTGCCCTCAAATGGTCATAAAGAACCTTTCTCCCCCTGTCCGCATACCCAAGAGAGAATACCTCAACCATTTCCTGACTTACTCCTCTTTTGTCAAGATACGCGATAGCTGTTTTTGATTTTTTGAGATTCCCTGTAAATGTATTCAATGCCTCTTTCTGAATAACATAAAGCCTTTCTTTTCTTTCAGCCAGACCGTCCT
>JAHILQ010000141.1 GCA_018896985.1 Nitrospinota bacterium | reverse complement strand
ACGTACAATGATGTCAGGATTTATACCGATGAACAGTTGAAAAATTATACAGAAGAAGAGCTGAAAAACTATAAGTGTAAGCATGATATTTCAATGATTGAGCAATTAGAGTCAGGGCCCTGGCCCAGTTTTGTGAGCGATTTAAAGAGAGAAGCAGTACATAGGCATAAATTGGGGCAAGATAACCTGATGATACCTGCGGATATTGTAGATGATTTGTTGGGGGTAGTAGAGCTTTCATATAAAGAGGGTGAGACCCACTGGAAACATGGCGGTATCGTCGGTGTTCTTGGTTATGGCGGTGGTATTATCGGCCGTTATTGTGACCAGCAGCAGCAATTCCCTGCTGTTGCGCATTTCCATACCATCAGGGTTAATCAGCCTGGTGCAAAATTTTATACCTCTGATTTCCTGAGAGCATTTGCCGATATAGCTGAATACCGCGGAAGCGGTATTACCAATATGCATGGTTCAACCGGTGACATGGTCATGCTTGGTACCACTACAGAACAATTAGAACCAATATTCTTTGATCTGACCCATGATATGGGCGTTGATCTGGGTGGTTCTGGTGGAAACCTCCGGACACCTTCTGATTGTATCGGTAAGGCACGCTGTGAGTTCGCATGTTATGACACCATGGACATGTGTTATGAGATGACCATGACGTTCCAGGATGAATTACACAGGCCTGCCTTCCCATATAAGTTTAAATTCAAGTTTGATGGATGCCCGAATGGCTGTATAGCCAGTATAGCACGTTCAGATATGTCTTATATAGGCACATGGAAGGACGATATCAGAATTAATCAAGAGGGTGTAAAGGAATATGTTGCCGGCAAGATCCCACCAGACGGTGGAGGATTTGCGGGAAGAGATTGGGGACCTTTTGACATTCAGAAGGAGGTAATCGCCCTTTGTCCTACCCAGTGTATGCAATGGGATGGTAAGAAACTGAGTATCAACAATGCAGAATGTAACCGCTGTATGCATTGCATAGACACCATGCCTGAAGCATTGAGAGTCGGTGCAGATCAGGGATTAAGTATACTCTTTGGGGCAAAGGCACCAATATTAGAAGGCGCCCAGATGTCAGTAATGACAATACCCTTCATGTATGCAGTTAAGCCCTATGATACCCAAAAAGAAGTTGTAAGGAAGGTGTTTGACTGGTGGATTGAAGAAGGGAAGAACCGTGAACGTCTTGGTGAATTGATACAGCGTATGGGGCTGAAGACATTTGTTGATGTGCTTGGAATTCCGCCTATGCCTCAGATGGTTAAAGAGCCTCGTTCGAATCCGTATGTCTTCTTTAAGGAAGAAGAAGTCCCAGGCGGATTTGCAAGGGATATTAACGATTACAGAAGCAGACATCCAAGATAAAATATACAAGGAGGTTATATTATGTCGAAAAGTAGATTTGGTTATTACAATCCAGATAAGCGGCAAGAAAATAGGATTACTGATATAGGGCCTGTCCATTTTGGACAGATGCTGCCACCTGTTATCAGAAGGAATTATGGAAAGTGGGTTTCTCACCGGATACTGGAGCCAGGTCTTTTAGTCCATGTATCTGAGTCAGGAGAGAAGGCCTACACGGTTAGATGCGCTGGTGCACGCTTAATGACCGCAGAGCATATACGTGAATTATGTGATGTCGCAGATAAATATACTGGCGGTTATTTAAGATTTACTACAAGAAACAATATTGAGTTTACATTGGACAATGAAGCAAAGGCAAAGGAGTTGAAGAAAGAGCTAGACAGCAGGAAACATATTGGTGGTTCTTTCAAATTCCCAACCGGTGGTACAGGAATGGGCATCACCAATGTTGTTCATACACAGGGGTGGATTCACTGTCATACCCCTGCAACCGATGCCTCAGGTCCGGTTAAGGTAGTTATGGATGAGTTATTCGACCATTTTAAATCCATGAAATTGCCGGCAAAACTCAGAGTATCTCTGGCCTGTTGTCTCAATATGTGTGGTGCTGTGCACTGTTCTGATATAGCCCTTCTGGGTTATCACCGTAAACCACCCGCAATAGACCACGATGTTCTGGGAAAGGCCTGTGAGATTCCATTGGTTGTTGCAGCCTGTCCTACCTATGCTATTAAACCCATTACTACTGAGGATGGGAAAAAGAGCGTATCACTCAACATTGAGAAGTGCATGTACTGCGGAAATTGCTACACTATGTGCATGGCTCTACCTCTGGCAGACAGTGCAGGAGACGGTGTAGCTATCCTGGCTGGTGGAAAGCTTTCAAATCGTATAAGCGGACCGAAATTCTCAAAGGTTGTTGTGCCCATTTTGCCCAACAACATGCCTCTTTGGCCCGAGGTTGTTGATGTTGTTAAAAAGATCGTAGATGTTTATGCAAAGGATGCGAATAAATATGAAAGGCTTGGAGACTGGGCAGAGCGTATTGGCTGGGAGAAATTCTTTGAGAAGACAGGGCTACCATTCTCGCATCATTTACTTGACGATTACCGCCTTCAATATGATACATACAGGACATCAACTCAGTTTAAGTTTACCGAACATGCATGGGCGGTATCCAAGGCTGTTGGTGGCATATAAGAAAACGAAGAGGAGTGTAAAATTATGGGAAGACCAGAAGACATAAGACAGGCTATTCTTGATTATGCCTCAAAGGGTGCTAAAACCAAGTTCTATTTTAAAGATATGCTTGTTGGTGTGAAGAAAACCATACCGGACACTAACGTATCAGAAGTAAAAAACATGGCCTCTGAAATGGTAAGAGAAGGTGTTCTGGAACTATTTTCAACAGGCAGCTCTACATTGTACGGATTGAAAGGAAGAGGCATATCTGTTGAAAAATCCGGTGATACCGGAGGATAAACAATAAATCCGGGGTGGCTTGTCCAATAAGAGCAAGCCACCCATGTTCTTTATTGTTTTTTATAGTCTTTAGATTATCCATCTTCAAAATCTTGAGATTAACCTTAGAATTTAACTGGTAAGGGTTAATTGTGAGAGAAATCCCTGTCTTTATTTCTTTGTAAAAGAGTAAAATAAAACTATGAAAAAGCCCAAAGAACCACAAGACGCAGAACAATTCATCGATGAGCAGAAGAAAAGGTTGGCAGAAAAACCGGAATGCGCCACTTCCCTTTATAATTTAGGGGTAGCCTATATGAACCAGGGAAATTTCGATAAGGCAATAGAGGCATTTGAAGACTCTATCGAGACCGGTGTCAGGATGTTTGAGGCATTTGTTAACCTTGGGTACATCTATTTCAAGGAAGGCGATCTTGAAAAAGTAATCAAGGCGAATCAAAGGGCTGTAGAGATAGAACCACGATATGCAAGAGGCTATGCAAATCTCGGATTTGCCTATCTTCAAATGGGAAAGACTGATGAGGGTATTGAGGCCTTGAACAAAGCTTTAGAATTAAATCCCGAAATAATTCAGGCAATGTGTAATCTCGCGAATGCCTACCTGCAGAAGGGAGATATAGACAAAAGCATTGAGATGAACAAGAAGATGCTGGAATTAGCACCGGATTTTTCATTAGGCTACAATAATCTGGCGAATGCTTATTATATGAAGGGGCAATTCAATGAGGCTATTCAGTACTGTGAAAAAGCCTCAGAATTAGGATTTGAAGTACATCCGGAGTTTTTAAAATTGTTAGAACCCCATCGGAAGAAATGACCAATAACCAAATTACAATAACCAGACAAAAGATAATAATCACGCATATGTCATTCCCGCTTGTCGGGAATCTTTCTGAAACACTCACCCGTAATTACACTCTTCTAAAGGGACTGCGGAGGTTGTTATAATTTTATTAAGACCGCTAAGAAGGATTCTGGACAAGCCAGAATGACAGAGGCCGTGGTTTTACATATGAACTTTTTAGTAAGATGATTAATGACCTTTTTTCACAATATGTGAATGTTGCCCGAAAAGCGGACGTCCTCTTTAAGACAATTCAGGAAAAATATCAGCTCAGCGTAAGGTGCAGAATTCATTGTTGCGATTGCTGCCATGCTGTTTTTGGTGTCTTCCCGATAGAAGCAGCGTATATCAATTATCATTTCAACAAGTTGGAAAGAAAGGTAAGGAGAGATGTCCTCCGTCGGGCTGAAAAAGCAGAAGATGAAATGCTAAAGGCAAAAGACAGATTAAAAGTTTTTGAGAACGACCCCAAGATGAAGGTCTTTGGCTTGGGAAAACAGAGGGTAAGGTGCCCTCTCCTTCAGGACGCCGAGGAATGCGTTCTCTATGAAAAACGTCCGATTATCTGCCGTATTTACGGAGTGCCTTACAGCGTAAAGGATGGGGGAAAAGAGATGTCTTTTGTCTGTGGTATTTCGGGGTTTGAGGAAAAAGCAACGTATCCGACCGTAAAACTTGATAGGCTATATCAGGAGCTTGTCCGGCTCTCGAAAGATCTTTTAACCGAGGCAGGTTACTTGAACCCTGCGGCTAAGGCAAATCTCATGTTGCCGCTCGCGAGGATCTTAAGAATGCCCTTTGAAGAGATTATAAAGGGAAATTTTGAAGAATAGTATATAATGCTTCTACATGACTGTTTAACTTTGCGGTAATTACAGGGTAATCACCCGTCAGGTTGTATAGGTCAATTAAAGGACTATAAGCAGTCTTTAAATCTTCCGAGTGAAATGATTTCAGTATGTTGAAAAACTCCTTTTCTGAACCGAAATAATTTTTAAATTCTTCTTTTAATCTCAATCCATCAAGGAATCCTTTGATAGTTGCCTCAAGACAGATGTCATCTGCCCATATTGTATCACCCACGCCATCCAGTTTATCCAGCCGCATTTTGATAGTGAGATTCAGAAGAAAAAAGAATAAGGCAATGACAGGATTTATATGCTCTTTTTCTTGAAATACCATGTATGGTTCATACTGCCTTGCAGTTGTAAGGCGTAGGTCAATTTTATCTTGAAAATACCCCTCACCCTTGCCCTCTTTATTTTCATCTCCTATTCTTACTACGAAGTCTCCTGCTGCATGGTGCCAGGGATATATTTGACAGAAGTCATTAATATCATAATAAAGTGTGAGTATCTTTGATGCCTGCCTGTATATCTCAAAACTCTGTTCAGTAGACAGGTATTTATATCCCTTTCCAAACTCCCAGAGCTTAATGCATTGTTTCCCGCTCTCTGTCAGGGAAAGATGAAACTCGTGATACCCTTCAAACCATTCTTCCAGAAGGAACGACATAGTTTCCTGTTCATCGAAGAAATAGACTTCAGGGAGATAAGGCAGTTTACAGTTTGTATTTATGTTTTGTACGACTGAGAACTCTTTTTTTAACCAGTTCCTGCCTGTTTCCGAAACAGCGACGTTTAGCCCGAGTTTTAGACTGCATTCTTCAAGAATCAACTCCAGACTTGCCGGATGGTATAAGGCGCCATGCTTTTCCGCACGGATAATGATTTCATTGATTTCATTTGCATGAACTTCTCTCCTATATTTTTTACTTACTGCTTTAAGTAAAAGCTTGAATTTATCCTTATCAAGAAAGTCTTTGATGGACTGGAAATAGATTTTATACGGTGTTTTTAGCGGATCGCATTCTAATGATAAATCCAGTTTGCCTGTATCTACAGGAACATCACCATAAGGCGAAGAAACAAGATATCTTATGAGAGGTGTGTGCATTATTTGGGTTTGCTGAGTTTTTCCATAGCCTCTTTTGATAATTGTGCGACTGTTGTTTCTCCCAATTCAGAATCTCTGAATATCAAAAGCCTCTCATCATCTGTCTCAAGTTTTTTCAAATCTTCTATTACATCATCATACCCTAAATTACCCAATGCCCATGCAGCATATCCACGCAAAGCAGGCTCCTGCTCATCAAGAAAAGAGCGAAGTGCTTTGAAGGCATACTTGACCAATTTCGGTTTTGCCGCTGCAATCCTCCCAATAGCCCATGTGGCTTCTTTCCAATAATTTTTATCTGTCAGAAATGAGAGGACGGCTTCCCCGTACTCTCCAAACAAGTCTGGGTTGGTGCTGATGATTGTGCCGCCGGCTTCCAGTGCACCCCATGCCGAAGCGCCGGGATATTTTGCGCTTTCCAACAACCGGGATAAGAATTTGCTGACTACATCGGGTCGTTTTTTCCCGACCTTTCCGCATACCTGACCTAATATCTCAATTATCCGCCAGCGTGAATTTTCATCAGGCGTGTATAGCATCCGCTGCAGCTCGGAAAGAACGCGGGAGTCCTCTTCTGCTAACGCAATGAGTTCCTCAAGGTTATTATCAGATACATAACCTTGCACCTTTTCCCTCGAAAATTTTTCAGAGCGCAATTTCTTTTTTTCTGAAACAGGTAAGGCTGTCTCGATTCGTTTTTTTACCTTTTCCCCGGCGACTTCCTGAAATTCCTGAATGAGTTTCACAAAGATGAGAACTCCCCTGACGTATCTATCCTCATAAATTTTTTCGGATATGATTTTATGGGTAATGATGTCGTATGGTCCAATAACAGCATCTACATAGTCTTCTCCATATGAGAGTGAAAAGGCTAAGTATTCATCATAATTACAGGCGAATAATAAGGCTTCAAGAAATGCAGCCCCTTGATTATGTCCTGTGGCATCGTATGCATAAACAGCTCCACAGTTCTCACAAGCACCCACAGGAAATTCACGAGGTTTTCTTTCTTTTAATTCCTTTGGTTGCTCGATAACATGATTACAAAAAGGGCATCTAAGTTCTATAGTTAAAATTCTCATTACTTTTCTATACTAATTTCTGTATTATATCTTTTCTATTCATTTTCAACAATGCTCATTTCATATTGCCCTGCAAGTAAGTAATATCATAATAAATACCATACAATATGATTGGGGAAGATAAATTACCAATTCATTTTGAGAAAGGAGCTATTATTTGACCGAAAAATGGGATATCGCAAAAGTCTTTAACTTATACAAGGCCTTGACTTTTGAGATTAAATAAAGTTTATATAAACTTCATAAGTCTTTAAAAGGAGGGAAGAAGAATGAGCGAAGAGGGAAAGCAAAAGATTCTGGATTTTTTAGGGAGCTTTACCGGGAGCGAAAAAGGAGTAGCTAGTGTGGCCGAGATTATGAAAGGAACGGGTATAGACAGACAGACATTGTCTAAATTAATCAAAGAACTGGAGATGGAAGGAAAGATTGCGGGAGCAGGTAGGGCTGCTGGCGTATACGGGTATAAAATAGCAGGTTAAAAGTAGAATTTTAGTCATCTTTTGAAAAGGAGTTTTAATGCCTATTTATGAATTTAAATGTCTTGGCTGTGGGCATGTGTTCGAGCTTTTGAAACTCAAGAAAGATGATGAGAAGTCAGGTATGAAATGCCCGAAATGCAGTTCGCCGGAAGTGGAGAGGATTTTAAGTTCGGTAAGCGTAATTACATCAAGTGGTGGAAAAAAGTCTAAACAAACTGTAAAGAGTTGCGGCAGCGGTTCCTGTGCTTCATTTGAGATCCCAGGTCCGAAAAGATGATCCATTGTCCAAGGCTTACTATTGCCGGCCTTGGCGGTGACACAGGCAAGACAGTTGTCAGTGTTGGTCTGTGCAGGGTCTGGAAGAAACAGGGATACAGCATTGTACCCTTTTAAAAGGGCCCTGATTATATTGATATGGGATGGCTGAGCAGGGGAGCAGATCATCCCTGTTATAATTTTGACCTTTTCTTAATGAGTAAAGATCAGGTACTTTCTTCCTTCAGTCTGAATACAAAGCAAGCAGAAATAGCAGTTATTGAAGGGAATCGCGGGCTTTATGACGGGATGGACTTGGAAGGCAGTGTAAGCACAGCCGAGGTAGCAAAACTTCTCCAATCTCCAGTAATACTTATTGTAGATTGTACAAAAGTTACCCGCACAGCAACTGCTATGGTGCTTGGATGCCAGATGCTTGATCAAGATGTTCCGATTAAAGGAGTGATTCTTAATAGATTAGCTGGGAATCGGCATGAGGAGATTATCCGTAAAAGTATAGACCATTATTGCCGTCTGCCGGTAGTTGGAGCAATCCCAAAACTAACAAATATTACTTTCAACAAATATTACTTTCCTAGGAAGGCATCTTGGTTTGGTACCCCCATGAGCATCCCGAAGCTGAAGATGCGATAGCCACTGCAGCTGAAATACTAGCAAAGTATTTGGATAAAGAGCAGTTATGGCATATTGCCCATCAGTCCCCACCCATCAAAGTCAGTTCAAGGTTCGAAAATCCCCCCTCACCTCCATTTACTAAAGGGGGAACGGGGGGATTAATTAATAAAATGGATGGACTCTGTTATAAAAATGTCCTTGCTACTTACACCCATCTGCATGCGCTTGGCACAAGGGAATGGGTTGACTTTTCTTAACGCCCGATGTACTATAATTCGCAATCCTTAAAAGAGTAAGAAAATAAAATAATTAATGTGGACAGAAGATATAAATTATGTCTGAATCGTGGAAAGAAAAAAACTTATCAATTAATAAGTTTTTTTTATTTGACCATAGTTATGACTTTGTATTATCTTTGACTACTCGTTTATGGAAAATCATCATTTCTTGATTAAAAATAATGTAGTTGTATGATATATAATATGATATATAATAGGACTTAGCTTGATGAGCTTTCTTCTATCAGTAAATTAATTCAAAATAAGATTAAGGAGGAGGTAGAAAAATGCCGGAATGGGAATTTGAAGGAAAAAAGTATGAGTTGGATGAGGATGGATTTCTTACGGAATGGCAGGCGTGGCAAGAAGGAATGGCGACAGAAATGGCAAAAAAGGACAATATTGAGCTTACCGAGAACCACTGGGTGATAATAAGGTTCCTTAGGGATTACTTTATTAAGTTTGAGATTGCTCCTATGATAAAGATTCTTGTCAAGGAGCTTGGCAAGGCTTTTGGGCCGGAAATGGGTAACACAAAATACCTATATCAGCTTTTCCCGGGAGGTCCAGCAGTAATGGCATGTAGGTATGCAGGACTTCCAAAACCAACTGGCTGCGTATAAAAAATAAAAAGCAAGAGGTGGAAAGTTAGAAGTTTTTTTCTTCTTACTTCTTGCTGTTGTTATTGTATTTTAGCTTGATTAAGTAGACTAAATTTCGTAAAATAAAAACAGCTTGTTTGAAAATATAATAGTTTTAAAATGTAAGTATTTTAAAACATAAAGGAGAAGCACTCTGGATATTAATCTTAAGGATCTCCTGTTAGAAAAAAAAGCCACTATCTTGAAAAGATGGTTTAACATGATATTGGAGACTTATCCATCTGTCACTTCAGATTTTTTAAAAAAGCAAAAGAACTGTTTTGCCAATCCTGTTGGATACAATGTCTCACAAGGAATAAATGGTATCTTCGACGAACTCCTCAATGGTGTTGACTCTTCTGAGAAGTTTTTCCCCTTTCTCAATGATATCATCAGAATAAAAGCGGTTCAGGATTTTTCTCCATCACAGGCCATCTCTTTTATATTTCTCTTGAAGCAAGCAATAAGAGAAGAACTGAAAAGCAAGACAGAGAAAAAACAGCTTTCAGAAGAGTTGTCATCATTCGAATCACAGATAGATAGTATAGCCCTTCTTTCCTTTGATATTTATATGAAATGTCGGGAACGGATTTATGAAATTAAAGTAGATGAAGTGAGAAGAATGACATTCGGGCTTTTACAGAGGGCAAATATAGTATATGAGATCGAAGAGGAATCGGATCTCGAATCAGCAACATTATTAACTCAAAATAAATCCAGCACTTTGACCAAAGTGCTGGATAAAAAGGGGTAAGAACATGGGACTTTTATTTTCATTCTTCGCAGTTACAGCTCTTATTGTGATTGTTTTTATTGGAGTGCAGGCTGCGCATCTGCACTACTTATTTGGTGTCATCATACCATATGCAGCTTTTCTTACATTTATCATAGGGATTATTTATCGCGTAGTGAAATGGGGGCGCATACCCGTTCCATTCCGCATACCCACAACCGCTGGACAAGAGAAATCGCTTCCATGGATCAAACACAATAAAATTGATAACCCCTTCACCTCACTCGGCGTCATCGTCAGGATGGCCCTTGAAGTGCTTCTTTTCCGTTCCCTCTTCAGAAACACTAAAACAGAATTACGAGACGGTCCGAAGCTTTCCTATGGTTCTACCAAATGGCTCTGGTTAGGAGGGTTAGCATTTCACTGGACCTTTCTCATTATTCTCATTAGACATTTTAGATTATTTTTAGAGCCTGTTCCTATACCGATAGAAATATTGGAAGCACTCGATGGATTTTTCCAGGTCGGCGCACCGGTTCTCTATATAACCGATTTAATATTTTTGGGTGCGGTGACTTTCCTATTCCTGAGAAGAGTTATTATCCCCCAGATTCGTTACATTTCCCTTGCTGCTGATTACTTCCCTCTTTTTCTGATAGGCGCCATAGGTGGTTCAGGTGTTTTAATGCGCTATTTCTTAAAGACAGATGTTGTTGGTATAAAACAATTAACTATGGGCTTGATCACCTTTAGCCCTGTAGTCCCTCAAGGTATCGGTATTATTTTTTATATACACCTGTTACTTGTTAGTGCACTCTTCGCTTACTTTCCTATGAGCAAGCTGATGCATATGGCAGGAGTCTTCCTGAGTCCTACAAGAAATCTGGCAAACAACAACCGCGCTGTGAGGCATGTCAATCCATGGAATTACCCTGTTAAGGTTCACACCTATGAAGAATATGAGGATGACTTTAGAGATAAAATGAAGGCAGTAGGAATACCGGTAGAAAAGGAGTAAATATGGCAGAACCAAAACCAGAAGAACTTAAACCAGAAGAACTTGCGAAGATAGAGTATAAACCTCCAAAAACGGGATGGATGGATACCCCTACCGTATTCAAGAAGGGTATGTTTTGCTATGGCAACCAGCCAAAATTTCTTAAAACAGTTGGATTCCCGAATGTACGCTCTTGGTCAGTTTTAGATGAAGACTGGAAGTTGCCCGAGAATTGGCAGGAAATTTTTATTGAAGGGCTGCGTGAACGGGTAGGTAAATACCGTTCTTTCCGACTTTTCTTAGATATTTGCGTTCGGTGCGGCGCCTGCGCCGACAAATGTCACTATTTCATCGGTGGCGGAGACCCTAAAAATATGCCTGTTCTCAGGGCAGAGCTTCTCAGATCAATCTACAGAAAATACTGCACTACATCAGGAAAGATTATGGGTAAGATTGCAGGGGCGCGTGACCTGACAATCGATGTGCTCAAAGAACTCTGGTATTACGCCTACCAGTGCAGTGAGTGCCGCCGATGTTCTGTTTTCTGTCCTTACGGCATTGATACTGCTGAAATTACGATCCTTGCAAGAGAACTGCTCAATCTCCTCGGGTTAAATACACACTGGATCTCTGCGCCTGTGGCACAGTGTTACATGACAGGAAATCATCTCGGCCTTCTACCCCATACACAAAAGGATACGTTTGATCAAATGGTAGCTGATCTGGAGGTTGTGACAGGAATTAAGGTAGATGTCCCACTCAACAGAAAGGGAGCTGAGATACTTTATTATGTACCTTCTGGTGACATGTTCGATGAACGTGGTTATTTCCTTACCATGGCCACCCTCCTGTATTTCCACGAGATTGGATTGGACTATACATGGAGTACGTATCTCTCGGATGGTGGAAACTTCGGTTTCTTCACTACAAATGAGGTAGCGAAGAGGCTAAATGCTAAGGCATATGCAGAGGCAAAGAGGTTAAAGGTGAAATGGATGATAGGTGGAGAATGTGGCCATATGTGGAGGGTCATCCATCAATATATGAATACATGGAACGGGCCTCCAGATTTCCTCGAGGAACCTGTTTCCCCTTTTACAGGAACGAAATTCGAGAACGCAAAATCCACAAAGGTAGTTCATATATGTGAGTTTACTGCTGATATGATCAAACATGGAAAACTCAAATTCGATAAAAGCAGAAATGATAACCTGATAGTAACTTACCATGACTCATGCAATACCTCAAGGGGCATGGGATTCTTTGAGGAGCCAAGGTATGTAATCAACAGTGTTTGCAAGAATTTCTATGAAATGCCTGAGAACACTATCAGGGAACAGACCTTCTGCTGCGGTTGCGGTTCCGGCTTGAATGCATCGGAGGATATGGAATTAAGACTTAGGGGAGGTCTTCCAAGGGCAAATGCTGTGAAGCACGTTAAAGATAAATATGGAGTGAACAGACTTGCCTGTATCTGTGCAATAGACAGGGCTGTTCTGCCAGCACTAATGGATTACTGGGTGCCTGGTGTGACTGTCAGCGGCGTTCATGAGATGGTTGCGAATGCTCTCATATGTAAAGGTGAGAAGGAAAGGACAACCGACTTACGCAATGAACCCCTTCCCGGAAAGGAGGCTAAAGAGAATGTATAATGCAGGAAAGATAATTATCGGTCTTCTGATCTTTGTTGGTTTAGTAGCATTTCCTTTTGTATACAGCGGAGGAAAAGCCACAGCAAAGCCTGACCCGAAAGTAGATACGCCTGAAATTCTGAAATTAGCTGAGAATGAAAGGAAATGTGTGGAGCCAAAGGCTTACATGAAAGGCGAACATATGGTATTGTTGAACGATTGGAGGGATTGGGTTGTCAGGGACGACAATACAATATATACAGCTACAGACGGAAAAAAATATACGATGAGTCTTCAGAATACCTGCATGAAGTGTCATTCAAATAAGAAAAAGTTTTGTGATGAATGTCATAATTATACAGCGGTAAAACCTTACTGCTGGGATTGCCATATCGTCCCGAAGGAGAAAGAGACATGAGCATTAATAGGAGAGAATTTTTAAAGATAGCTGGAGTTTCTACTATACTGGGGATTGGGGGCGTATCTGCCGTTAATAGTCTAAGAAATCGCGTTGAGGCTTCGCAGATCTCGCCGAGCCCCGAGGCTTTAGTAGCAAAAAGATGGGCTATGGTAGTAGACATGAGCAAGTTTAAGTCAGAGGAAGACTATCAGAGATGTATTGATGCATGTCACCGCGTTCATAATGTCCCTCACATAACTGATAATCCGAAGCATGAAATCAAATGGTTATGGAAAGAGACATATGAACATGCATTTCCTGGCAATGAAGATGAATACCTCTCAGAGGAGATAAAACATTTGCCATTCCTTGTGTTGTGTAACCACTGTGATAATCCATCCTGCGTAAGGGTTTGCCCAACTAAGGCTACTTTTAAGAGAAAAAGTGACGGAATTGTCATGATGGATATGCACCGGTGCATCGGATGCAGGTTCTGTATGGCTGCATGTCCCTATGGAGCAAGGAGTTTTAATTATAAAGATCCAAGGCCGTTTATCAATGAAGCTAAGGAAAACCTGGAATTTCCGACAAGGACAAAGGGTGTTGTGGAAAAATGCACATTATGCTATGAGAGGCTTGCAAAAGGGCTTAAGCCGGCCTGTGTGGAGGCATCCAATGGCGCATTGATTTTTGGAGATATTGAAGACCCGAATTCTGAGGTCAGGAAGGTTCTCGGTGCACGTTACAGCTTTAGACGTAGACCTGAGCTCGGAACACGGCCCAGTGTTTACTATATATTTTAGGAGGAGATAATGCTTGAAAAGGCGATAAAAGGTGGTTCAAGATACTGGGTGTGGGTATTCTTTTTGCTCTCTGTTATTGGCATAGGATTTATTGCTTATCTTTACCAATTCAAATATGGCTTAGGTATAACAGGCATGAGCAGGGATGTTTCATGGGGTATTTATATTGGTCAATTCACCTTTCTTGTTGGAGTAGCGGCAGCAGCAGTTATGGTAGTTTTGCCTTATTATCTTCATAACTATAAAAAATATGGCAGAATAGCTGTCTTAGCAGAATTTTTAGCTGTTCCTTCTGTAATCATGTGTATGCTGTTCATTTTTGTTGATATGGGACAGCCGCTACGGGTCTTGAATGTCCTACTACACCCCACACCAAACTCTGTTATGTTCTTTGATATGGTCGTCCTGGCTGGTTACCTCTTTCTCAATATCTTGGTCGGCTGGACCATCTTGGGCGCAGAGCGTAAAGAGGCGCCACCGCCTAAATGGATAAAACCTTTTATATATATCGCTATTGCCTGGGCCCCCAGCATTCACATAGTGACGGCATTCCTTTACGCTGGTCTTCCGGGAAGGCATTTCTGGCTAACTGCCATCATGGCAGCCCGTTTCTTGGCATCAGCCTTTGCTGCTGGTCCAGCACTAATTATAATCCTGTGCTTGATTGTGCGCAGATTCACAAAATTCGATCCCGGCAAAGAAGCCATTCAAACTCTTGGAAAAACCATCGCTTATACTATGACCTTAAATGTACTTTTCCTCGGATTTGAATTCTTTACCGCATTCTACAGCCAGATACCAGGACACATGCACTCTTTTGTTTATCTCTATACTGGCTTGCACGGTTACAGCCAGCTTGTACCTATAATGTGGCTCTCAAGCATTCTTGCTGTTGTGGCATTGGTTATGCTGGTTTTCCCGCAGATCAGGAAAAATGAGAGCTTATTAGCAATTGCCTGTATGGCAACATTCTTTTCTTTATGGATTGATAAGGGATTTGGCCTGGTTGTTGGAGGATTTGTACCAAGTCCACTCGAAAAAATTACCGAGTACTGGCCTACATTGCCTGAAACGTTAATTACCCTTGCTGTTTGGGCAATTGGATTTTTGGTGCTTACAATACTTTACAAGATAGCTGTCTCTATAAAAGAAGAGGTTGTATTCGATAAATACGGTGAAAAGCAGATTAAAGCCGAAAGATAAAAGTTTATAATGCAACTTTCGCAGAACCGATACTGACGTAGTATTGTTATTCCCGCGAAAGCAGGAATCCAGAGATAAACAAATGACTGGATTCCGTGTCAAGCACGGAATGACGACTAAATGACAACTGCGAAAGTTGCATTATAAACTTTTAAATAAACCTACGGGTTAATTGAATTAAGGAGGTGAAGGTTTGAATGTGGATTGTAACAATAGACTCAGAAAAGTGTGATGGTGCTGGGGAGTGTGTTAATAATTGTCCTGTGGAGGTATTTAAGATAGAGAATGGCAAATGCGTTGTTGTTAATGGAGACGCATGTGAAGGTTGTGAAACCTGCGTAAGTGTCTGTCCAAATGGGGCAATAATACTCAAAGAGATGTAGGTTTTCCCTAAAAGGATATAAAATAAAAGGGGGATACAGAATCTCTGTTTCCCCTTTTTATTTATAAAGACTCTCCATTTGGTTCCCAAAAAAAAACAAGCCGTGATTTGACTGCAACTGCGTAGTTTTTGTATAGTATTCACTACTTTTTGCTTTAGATTTGTTTTTGAACTTTAGAGGAGGATTAAAATTAAACTTAACGCGGCCACTTTTGATTCACATGAAGGCAGGGAGATTTACAGACACAGCGCATCCCATATCATGGCGCATGCCGTCAAGGAGATATTCCCCACTGTAAAACTTGCAATAGGCCCGGCAACAGACGAGGGTTTTTATTACGATTTTGATATGGACCGGCCGTTTACACCGGAAGACCTTGGTTTGATAGAAAACAAAATGAAAGAACTGATAAAAAAAGATAACCCGTTTACAAGAAAAACTCTACCGAGAAAAGATGCGATAGGGTTGTTTAAAAAAATGGGCGAGGATTATAAAGTAGAGCTTCTCTCGGAGATTGCAGATGATGAAGTATCCGTATATGAAGAGGGAGGATTTGTTGACATGTGCAGGGGTCCCCACGTTCCGGCAACGGGCTTTATTAAGGCGTTCAAGCTCCTCAGTATTGCAGGCGCATACTGGCGCGGAAGTGAAAAAAATAAGATGCTCCAGAGGATTTATGGAACAGCCTTCTATACCGAAAAAGACTTAAAAGACTATCTTGCTTTTCTTGAAGAGGTCAAAAAAAGAGACCACAGAAAACTCGGCAAAGAACTTGACCTTTTCAGCATCAGCGAAGATATTGGGCCGGGATTAATCCTCTGGCATCCTAACGGCGCAATTATAAGAAAAACTATAGAGGACTTCTGGAGGGATGAACATTACAAAACCGGTTATAATCTCCTCTATTCACCGCACATAGCAAAGCTTAACCTCTGGCAGAGGAGCGGGCATCTTGATTTCTACAGAGAAAATATGTATTCACCGATGGAAATAGATGGCATAGAATATGAACTCAAGCCGATGAACTGCCCGTTTCATATAAACATCTACAAAAGTTCTCTCAGGAGTTACAGGGAACTCCCAATCAGGTATGCAGAGCTTGGAACAGTTTACAGATACGAGCGTTCAGGTGTGCTCCACGGGCTTTTAAGGGTCAGAGGTTTTACACAGGATGACGCACACATATTCTGCATAGAAGACCAGATAGAAAGCGAGATATCAAGCATCCTTGACTTCACGCTTTTTATTCTTAAGACATTCGGCTTTGATTCATATGATGTTTACCTTTCAACCATGCCTGAGAAATATGTCGGGACACTTGAAAACTGGGAAAGGTCAACAAATGCCCTGAAACAGGCGCTTGAGAAAAAAGGGCTGTTATACCAAGTAGATCCGGGCGAAGGCGTTTTCTACGGCCCGAAAATAGACATAAAGATAAAAGACTCATTGAACAGGTCATGGCAGTGCAGCACAATTCAGGTTGACTTTAACAACCCGGAGAGATTTGATGTAACTTACAGGGGAAGCGATGGAAAAGACCACAGGCCTATAATGATCCACCGCGCCCTTATGGGCTCACTTGAAAGGTTTTTCGGAATTCTCATAGAGCATTACGCCGGTGCATTCCCATTATGGCTTGCGCCCGTTCAGATCGGAATACTCACAATTGCAGAAAGACATTCCGATTATGCGCTAAAAACTGCTGATACCTTAAAGCTTAATGGAATCAGGATTGAGACCAATCTTGAAAACGAAAAAATCGGATATAAAATCAGAGAAACCACTATCAGAAAAGTGCCTTATTTGGTTATAATAGGTGACAAAGAATTAGATGAGAACAAGCTGACGGTAAGAAAGCGCAATGGTGAAAACATGGGCTCGTTTACAATAGACGAGCTTATACAGATGATAAAGACTGAAATAGGAAGCAGGCATTAAATATATAATGTGATTCGGCACGCATAAGGCGTTATGTTTTACAAATAAAAACGGAGGTGAAAGTATAAGCAAACACATAAGGGTAAACGAACAGATAAGGGCAAAGGAAGTCAGACTTATTGACGCTGACGGTAAACAGGCAGGGATTGTTTCTGTCAGAGAGGCTTTAGAACTTGCTGACCAAAGAGAACTTGATCTGGTAGAGGTATCGCCTGAGGCAAATCCTCCAGTCTGCAAGCTGCTTGATTTTGGTAAATATAAATACCAGATGAGCAAAAAACAGGCTCCGAGCAAAAAGATTGACATAAAAGAGATAAAGATAAGACCTCAGATAGGCACACACGATCTGGAGTTGAAAGTAAGGAATATGCGGCGTTTTCTGGATGAAGGGCATAAGGCTAAGGTGATGATGTTCTTCAGGGGAAGAGAGATGGCAAGGCCGGAGCTTGGACTGATGGTTTTCGAAAAGATGACCCAGATGCTGCCCGGCAAGTTTAATATAGAGTTGAAGCCAAAACTTGAAGGCAATCATATTACCATGGTGATTGGACCGAGCAGCAAATAGAGGACGGTGTCAGTTTTCAGTGTTAGTTTTTTACTGACACCTACACTAAACACTGACACTATATGAAATGGGAGGTTAAGATGCCAAAGATTAAAACACATAGAGGGGCGGCAAAGAGATTTAAGGTTACAGGCACAGGAAAAATAAAAAGGAGCAAGGCTTATAAAAGCCACATCCTTACAGGCAAACCCTCAAAAAGAACAAGAAAGCTAAGGACTGCGACTCTCGTTTCAAAGGCAGAGCACAGCAACATAAAAAAACTTTTACCATATATGTAACAAATAAAGATCGTTATGGCGTTTATTGCGTTATGGCGCTATAACGCTCCACGCTCAACGCTAAAAACAGGAGGTTTTATAAAATGCCAAGGGCTAAAGGTGGATTTAAAACAAGAAGGCGAAGAAAGAAAGTTCTTGAACAGGCAAAGGGCTATTACAGCGCAAAGAGCCGTCTATTCAGGATAGCAACAGAAGCGGTTGACAAGGCGCTGCAGTATGCATACAGAGACCGCAAGGTAAAAAAACGCGAGTTCAGGTCTCTCTGGATTATAAGGATCAATGCGGCTGTCAGGGCAGCAGGTTTGACTTACAGTCAATTTATTGCAGGGGTCAAAAAGGCAAAGATTGCTCTAAACAGGAAAGCATTAGCTGATATGGCTTACAATGATCCAAAGGCATTCAGCGAACTCACAGAGTCAGTTAAGAAAAAGCTTGCTGCATAAAAGAGGCGACAGCTCACCAAATGCTTGACACAGACTCTTTCAAAAAGGCGTTTCTCAGTGAATTAGATAAGGCTGAATCTATAGCTGCGCTTCAGCAGGCGCGGATTAAATACCTCGGGAAAAAGGGACTGCTGACAGCTCAACTTAAAAACCTTTCTACAATGCCTGCTGAAGAAAAACGGTCTTTTGGAAAAGCGGTAAATGAGCTTAAAGGATTCGTTGAAAACGAGATCGCCTTAAAAGAATCTGCTCTGGGTAATGCAGACCTTAAGAAGAGACTCTCATCAGAGACAATAGATGTAACGCTTCCGGGCAAATACACGCCTATAGGCAGAGAACATCCGATAAACAAAGTTCTGCGGGAGATTGAAGATATTTTTGTTTCGATGGGTTTTGGCGTTGAAGAGGGACCGCAAGTTGAACTTGATTACTATAACTTTGAGGCATTGAACATGCCGAAAGACCACCCTGCACGGGACATGCAGGATACATTCTACATCACAGATGACGTGATGCTGAGGACTCACACATCTCCTGTTCAGATAAGGACAATGGAAAAAAAGAAACCGCCTCTGAGATTCATTGCACCGGGCAAGGTTTACAGGTGTGACGCTGATATTTCCCATACACCCATGTTTCATCAGGTTGAAGGCCTGATGGTTGATACAGATGTCTCTTTCAGCGACCTCAAGGGCGTGCTTGAAACATTCATCCATAGGATATTCAATCCTGAGACTCCTGTAAGGTTCAGACCAAGCTTCTTCCCCTTCACAGAGCCTTCAGCAGAGGTTGACATCGGATGCATATTCTGCGAAGGCAGCGGCTGTCAGGTGTGCAAGGGAACAGGATGGCTTGAGATACTTGGCGCCGGCATGGTAAACCCGCGAGTCTTTGAAATGGTCGGATATAATCCTGAAATCTATATCGGTTTCGCATTCGGCATGGGCGTGGAGAGGATAACCATGCTCAAATATGGGATTGATGATATAAGGCTGTTTTTTGAGAATGATTTAAGGTTTTTAAGGCAGTTTTAGCTACTCATTACTCGCCTAAAATGATTAGCCTTGTTTGAGAATTTCACCTACGAAGTCGCAAAAACAAAAGAGATTGCAAATAAAAGGTGTCATGCAAATAAAACAAATAAAAGGTGTCAGGTCTTGACAATTGACTTAATATGAGATTGCGGAGCTTGTTCCGAGCCTGCACTAAGATTGCTTCTCCGCCAGAGGCGGATCGCAATGACAGGCGAGGAATCTATGCTCCTCGCAATGACATTAAAATGTATGTTTCTCAGCAGTCTCAAATTGATGTAACACAGACTAAACTTTTCCTTGTCAATCTCCATATTGCATAGATATAATACATACTATGCGTGTTCCTTTTGATTGGTTAAAAGATTTTGTTGACATCACTAAAAGTCCCGAGGAAGTCGCGGATATTCTTACAATGGCCGGACTTGAGGTGGAGGCCGTAGAAAAGCTGGACGGAGATTTCGTATTTGAGGTTAATGTTACTCCAAACAGGCCTGACTGTCTCAGTATTATTGGTATTGCAC
Source organism: Nitrospinota bacterium (assembly GCA_018896985.1). GTDB lineage: Bacteria > Nitrospirota > Thermodesulfovibrionia > Thermodesulfovibrionales > UBA1546 > UBA1546. The sequence continues at coordinate 1,593 of JAHILQ010000141.1, read as the reverse complement.
GGGAGATTGCCACAGCAATGAACCTGCCGCTAAAGCATCCTGAGCATGATATAAAAGAAGAAGCTTCGGATGATGGTTTTAAGATAGAAATACTTGATGCAAACTTATGCCATAGATATGCCGGAAGAGTTATAAAGGGAGTAAAGATTGCACAATCTCCGGACTGGCTTAGAAACAGAATTACCAAATGCGGCATACGAACGATAAATAATATAGTGGATATAACAAACTATGTCCTCATGGAATCAGGCCACCCGTTACATGCGTTTGACCTTAATAAATTGAAGGGAAAATCAATAAAGGTGGCGCTCGCAGAGGAAGACTGCAACATTGTTACACTTGACGGCATAGAGAGAAAATTGCCGCCGGATGCGCTTCTCATATGGGACGCAAAAAATCCTGTAGCAATTGCGGGTGTTATGGGAGGCGCTGAAACAGAGGTTAGTGATTTTACTCATGATGTGTTTCTTGAGAGCGCATATTTTGAACCAACATCGGTCAGGAAGACATCAAAGGCTTTGGGTCTTAAATCCGAATCATCTTACAGGTTTGAAAGAGGCGCAGACATTGAGGCTTTGAGTAATGCGCTTGACAGGGCAGCATCTTTAATCCAGCAGGTTTCCGGCGGAATGGTCTATAAAAAAGTTGATATTTATCCAAAAAGGTTTGTCCCTGTAACTGTGAATGTGAGATATGACCGGGTCAATAAGGTTCTGGGAACTGATATCTCCGATAAAGAAATGGTTGATATAAATAAACGATTGGGCATTACTGTGGATTTACACAAGGACTATTTCACGGTAAAACCTCCGGCATTCAGGACTGACATTAAGACGGAGTCTGATGTTATTGAGGATATAGCAAGAGTTTACGGTTATCAGAAGATACGGACAACAATTCCAAAGGCGGTTATTTCGGGTGGGAACTCGGACAGGGGGCACGCTTATGCCCTGAGGATAAAAAATATTGTGAGAAAGGCAGGGTTCAACGAGGCAATAAATTACAGCTTCATGGCTGAAACAGACCTTGATATTTTTAATATCACTACAGAAGACAGAAGGCGCAAGGCTGTTTCAATAAAAAACCCGTTGAAGAAGGAAAGCTCATTGCTGCGGACGACGTTAATCCCGTCACTAATTGAAAATTTTATATATAATTTTTCAAGGGGCACAAGAGATATCAGGATTTTTGAGTTATCCAGAGTATTTGAGGATATAGGACGGCCGCTGCCTCTTGAAATTATGTGTCTTGGCGGTGTCTATTACAGGGGAAAAAAACCATCTTTATGGAAAGAAGAAGCCGGCGGTTTCTATATAGTCAAGGGGATGATTGAAGACTTGTTCGGTGACCTGCATATTAATGGCTATGCATTTTCTCCTTCAAGCGAGCCCTTCCTTCATCCGGGACAGTCGTGTGAGATTCGCATCTCAGGTTCAAGCATTGGTTTGCTCGGAGCTATTTCGCCTGTGGTGGTTGATAAGCTGGATCTGAAGGTTCCGAGGCCTGAAATAGTTGTATTTGAAATAGACCTTGACAGATTAATTTCTTTGATTCCTGCTTCTATGGAGTATTCGCCCATACCAAAGTTCCCGT
>JAHILQ010000140.1 GCA_018896985.1 Nitrospinota bacterium | reverse complement strand
GCCTCAAGCCTTTATCCGTATAAGGAAAAGCCGATACTTATAAACAAGATATACGGACTCGGCGGAAGGGATTACATGCCAAGTCATGCAGAGCTTGTTCTGAATGAGATTGCAGAAATAGCTAAATCAGGAAAAGTAAAAACATTTAAAGAATATATAGGAGTGAGGGAATAAAATGGCGACACCACTTACTTTAAAAGAACTTTCAAAAAAAGAGGTTTTGTTAACATCAGGGCACAGGATGTGTTCAGGCTGCGGGGCCCCTATTGTTGTGAAGATGATTCTTCTTGCCTCGGATTATCCTGTCATAGCGTCCAATTCAACAGGATGCCTTGAGGTTTCCACATGCATATCAGATTTCACTGCATGGAAGATTCCATGGATGCACAGCGCGTTTGAAAATTCCGCTGCTACTGCCGCCGGCATTGAGACAATGTACAGGTCTCTCAAAAAACAGGGGAAGATTGATAAGGAGATTAAGTTCATCGCATTTGGCGGCGACGGAGGCACTTATGACATAGGGTTGCAGAGCCTTTCCGGCGCAATGGAGCGCGGTCATGATATGCTCTATGTATGCTATGACAACGGCGCTTATATGAATACAGGAATCCAGCGTTCAAGCGCAACCCCATATGGCGCTGACACAACAACCTGTCCTGCAGGAAGCGTTGTGCCAGGCAAGCCCCAGCAGAGAAAAGACATTACAAAGATAATGGCTGCGCATGATATTCCATACACAGCGCAGGCGTCGCCAAGCCATTGGATGGACCTTGTAAAGAAAGTAAAAAAGGCGCTTGAGATTAAGGGCCCCAAGTTTATGAACATCTTATCTCCTTGCAATCGAGGATGGAGATCCAAAACAGATGACGCTATTCAGCTCAGCAGGCTCGCTGTTGAGACATGCTACTGGCCGCTTTATGAGATAGAGAACGGAGTCACAAAAATAACCTTTAAGCCAAAGGAAAAGAAGCCGCTTGTGGATTTCCTTAAGCCTCAGGGAAGATTCAAGCACCTTTTTGCGCCTGGAAATGAGAATATGCTTAAAAATTTTCAGGAAATGGTGGATAAAGAGTGGGGATCTCTGCTTAAGGCATCAGGAACAGAATAGTTTACAGTTGATTATAATACTGTTTTTCTTGCCGATTCGCAGATAGAGAGGATGGAGGCAAACATGGAAAGCTTAGAGGATCTCAGGATAAATCTTGCGGAGCAGGGCTATGCCATAGAAAAGCTGTCATACGCAGTACAATACAACAAGAGAGACCTTCCTCATGTTGCTCCAGTCGAAGAGATGAATAAACTTCTCAATGTAAACAGTGTGCAGTGGTTTGAGGGAGTGGCGACTACCGGCGTAGGGGTTTTCGAGACGCTGAAAGGTGTTGCCAAGCAGGTTTTGCTTGAACTAAAGAAACATTATTAGAGTGCCAGTGATTAGTGTCCGTGTCAGTTTTTTACTGACACTAACTGCCGACACTGAATACTAAAAGAATGGAGGAGTAAATGAAAAAGATTGCGGTTTTTGTATTAACTGTTTTTCTTGTCCTTGGCTGCGCAAAGAAAGAAGAACAGAAAGGTCAGTATCTTGTAAAGATAAACGGCGTTGCCATAACAAAGGAAGACCTCAAAAAAGAGGTTGAAGCCCTTCCGCCTTTTGCGCAGAAGATGTTTGAGGGTGAGGAAGGAATAGCGAGGCTGATTGATGAACTCATCAAAAAAGAGCTTCTCTATCAGGAAGCTAAGAAGAAAGGACTTGACAGGGATGCCGCATATCTTAAAAAAGTTGCAGATTCCCAAAAACTGATTCTCATAAGCGCGCTTCTTGAAAAGGAGATAGAGGATAAGGCAAAGTTGTCCGACAAAGATGTAATGGACTTCTATGAAAAGAACAAGGCTGACTTTATGGTGCAGGGCAAGACAATTGAGTTTGAAAAGGTAAGGGATATGCTTGCACAGCGGCTGACAGCGCAGAAACAGAAGGAAGTTTTTGATGGGTATGTTGAAAGTCTAAAGAAGTCATATAAGATTGATGTAAACAAAGAGGCGATTGCAGGTCTTTCCAAGAAAGAGGAGACTAAGAAAGAAGATGTTAAGAAGGAAGAGCCCAAGAAGTAAAGTATATAAGCATGGGGTTCAAGTGGATTGACCTTGAGGTCACTGCCGATGCTGAACTTGAAAAAATGAAATTTGAGCCGTTCATTATAAACACAGGGACAACCCCCATATTTTGAAAATTTACTCTATTAAGGCTTGATAAATCAACTAAAATATGGGGGTTGTCCCTGTGTTTATAATGAACGGCTCAAATTTCATTTTTTCAAGTTCAGCATCGGCAGTGACCTCAAGGTCAATCCACTTGAACCCCATGCTT
>JAHILQ010000139.1 GCA_018896985.1 Nitrospinota bacterium | reverse complement strand
TCACAAAGTCAGGGTGTGAAAAGACCTTCTTATGAAAAGGTATTGTTGTCTTTATTCCCTCAATAATAAATTCATCGAGGGCGCGTTTCATTATTGAGATAGCCTCTTCCCTGTTTCTGCCGTGCGCAATTACCTTTGCTATAAGCGAGTCGTAATATGAAGGCACTGTCCAGCCGCTGTAAATAGATGTGTCTACGCGCACACCCGGGCCGCCGGGCAGAGAAAGGAATGTAATTTTGCCGGGATTCGGAATAAAACGCTCCGGGTCCTCGGCATTTATCCTGCACTCTATAGCATGGCCGTAAGATTTTATCTGGTGCTGTTTATATTCTATCAGGGAACCTGCAGCAAGTTTTATCTGTTCCTTTACCAGGTCAATACCGCTGACCATCTCTGTGACAGGATGCTCAACCTGAATCCTTGTATTCATCTCCATGAAATATATATTGCCCTCCATATCTACGATAAACTCCATTGTCCCGATATTCCTGTACTTAATAGCCTTTGCCGCCCTTACTGCCAGCTCTCCGATTTTTTTCCTGAACTTCTCTGTTGAGACAGGGGATGGCGCTTCTTCTATAAGTTTCTGATGCCTTCTCTGTATTGAGCAGTCTCTCTCTCCGAAATGCACTGTATTGCCTTTGCTGTCAGCAGCTATCTGGACTTCTATGTGCCGTATCTCAGGGATATACTGTTCAACGTAAAGCTCGCCGTTCCCGAATGCGGCAAGAGCTTCCCTTTGAGCCATATAAAATGCCTGTTCAAGCCCGCTTTCTTCATTTACAATTCTCATCCCCCTGCCGCCGCCGCCGGCAGACGCCTTAATAATCACAGGGAAACCTATTTTCTTTGCCACCTTCATGGCAAGCTCTTCCGAAATAACAGGGCCGTCGCTTCCCGGCACAACAGGAATACCCCGCCTTTTCATCATCTGCCTTGCCTTTGCCTTATCGCCGCCGACTCTTATGTTCTCAGGCGTAGGGCCGATAAATGTTATCCCTGATGTGGCGCATGCCTCTGCAAAAGGGGGATTTTCAGATAAGAAACCATAACCCGGATGCACTGCCTCTGAATCCGTTATTTCAGCAGCGCTAAGAATTCCCGGGATGTTAAGATAGCTCTGAGCAGAATTCGCAGGCCCGATGCAGATGGCCTCATCTGCAAGCCTGACATGCAGAGCTTCTTTTTCTACGTCCGAATATACGGCTACTGTCTTTATGCCGAGTTCCTTGCAGGCGCTTATAACCCTTACTGCAATTTCACCGCGGTTTGCTATCAGTATCTTTTTAAATAGTTCCATTGTCCACCTTTATAGCGTCAGTTTTTAGTGTCTGTGTCAGTAGATAATTTTTTCTGACACTAATCACTGTCACTGAATACTGACACTAAGTAACCGGTTCTATGAGGAAGAGCGGTTCTCCGTATTCAACGGAATGCCCGTTTTCAACAAGTATCCTGACAATAACGCCTTCTACCTCTGATTCTATCTCGTTCATAAGTTTCATTGCCTCTATCATGCACAATACCTGTCCCTTTTTAACACTTGAACCTGCCTGCACGAATGGCTCTGCTTCAGGAGATGATGATCTGTAGAATGTCCCTACTATTGGCGAGGTTACTGTAAAAAGCCTCTGGGTGTCCTCCATCGGTTCAACTGCCGGTTTTTCATGCGCAACCACAGGCCTTGATAATTCAAATGAAGACAGCCGTTTCTCTCTCCTTATCTTAACCTTATTGCCGTCTTTTTCTATCTGAAGTTCTGTGATGTCTGTGTCCTTAAGCAGTTCTATAAGTCCTTTTAAATCATCAATTTCCATTTTTCCCTCCAAGGGTCATAATCATTTAAGACAGTAGACCCTATTTTACTCTCTCCATATATTCAGATGTTCTTGTATCAACTTTTATCATATCTCCCTCATTTATATGAAAGGGCACCCTGACCACTGCCCCTGTCTCCAAAGTTGCCGGCTTCCCTCCTCCTGAGGCTGTATCGCCTTTAAAGCCCGCAGGGTCTGTTTTTACAACTTTGAGTTCAACAAATGTCGGAATCTCCACGCTTATAGGCACGTCCTTATGATACAGCACTTTAACCTTCATATTCTCCTTAATAAATCTTATTGCCTCGCCAAGCTGTTCACTCCTGAATGGCATCTGCTCATAAGTCTCTTCATCCATAAAGTAATAGAGTTCTTCCTGTGAATACAGATACTGCATGCTCTTTTCTTCAAGCCCCGGGGTCTCAAGTTTCTCGCCCGACCTGAATGTTTCTTCAAGAACTGCCCCGGTTTTAATATTCCTCATTTTTGTCCTGACAATAGCGCCGCCCCTTCCCATCTTAACGTGCTGAAAGTCTACTATTTCGCAGGGTTCCCCCTTAAATTCAACTTTAAGACCTTTTCTGAAATCACTTGTCGAAATCAATTATGCCTCCCTAACAGTGTCAGTTCCCCGTGTCTGTGTCAGTCAATGGCTTGTAGAGCAAACAATTTCTACTGACACTAAACACTGAAACTGGAAACTGATACTTGCCATTAAATAATCTCCAAACTCTTCGACAGTCTCGTCAGCACTTCAGCCCCTTTCGGCTTCACAAGCACCATATCCTCTATCCTAACCCCGCCTGTTCCGGGGACATAAATACCGGGCTCTATTGTAAACACCATGTTCTCCCTGATCCGCTCTTTCCTGTTCCAAGTTATGTGCGGTGATTCGTGAACCTGAAGCCCGACGCCATGCCCTGTGCCGTGTCCAAAAAATCCGGCATATCCTGCCTTTTTTATAACATCCCGTGCAGAATTGTCAATCTCCCTGCTGTCTATGCCGGGTGATATTGCTGAGACAGCCTTTTTGTTTGCCTCCAATACTGTCTTGTATATTTTTCTTTTTTCCCCAATATCAGCGCCTCTGATAAGCAGTGTCCGCGTCATATCGGAAAAATAACCTCCAGCCTCTCCTCCCCAGTCTATGACAACAAGGTCTCCTGCCTCCAGCCTTTTCTCCGAAGGCTTTGCATGAGGCATGGATGAATTCCTGCCGGAAGCAACTATTATATCAAATGGGATGCATTTACACCCCTCCCTTTTGAGATTCTCCTCAAGCATCATTGCCAGTCTTTTCTCTTTTGCGCCTGTTTTGATATAAGGCTTTACTGCAAGAAATGCCGACTCCGCGCGTCTTACAGCCTCTTTAATCAATGCCTTTTCCCTGTCTTCTTTCACTGATCTGAGCCTTTCAATAAAATCCTTAAAAGGCTTAAGAACAATGCCCTTTTTTGAAAGCGCATCAAAAAAACCGTAAGAAACAGATGATTCAAAGCCAAGCCTGTTTATCCCAAGCTTTTTGGCAAGCGCAGAGACGGTTTTGGCTCTTTTTTCTTTCTCAATAACGATATCCCATCCCTTAACCTCGCACCCTGCCTGCTCTTTATATCTGAAGTCAGTAACAAAAAAATTCGCTGTCTTCGTTATCAACAGAAATCCTGAAGAGCCTCTGAATCCTGTAAAATATCTGACATTATTTATATCAGTTACAAGAAACCCGTCAATGCCTTTAAAAGACGCTCTTATGCCGGCAAGCCGTGAATTCATGGGGCTTAGTTAGAAAGAATATTTTTTACAGCCCTGAGGGCAAGAAGATAGCTGTCTCCGCCAAAGCCGCTTATCTGCCCTGTTGCAACCTCGGCGATACCCGTAAATCTCCGGCTCTCTTTTCCCAAGCATGTTCAGATTAGGCCCGTGTATGACTAAAACTTTCAAATATCCTCCCTTCAGCTTTAAGCTGAAGGCTATTTTATCAGTTTTACTTACCTAAACTCCACTACTTCCTCCCTTGACATTCTTCGCGGAGGTGAGGGAATTTTTGGCAGAGTGCATAATAAGCATACTAAAGTTTTAACAGAGCAAGGCCTGAAACAGGGTCAAGCTCTCTTACAGCATTCACCCCTTCTATCTCCACAATAACCGCCTCAAGCACAAGAAATGTCTCTGCTTTTTCTCTAAGACATCCGACTTTGACATTATCCCTTTTCCCGAATGCGCCGTGAAGATGCACCTTCGGCTCATCACCCTGATAAAATATTGTGCCTACACCTAAGATTTCATGGCTTTCTCCGAGTTCCCTCCACATTGGAACAGGAGGCATGACGTCTTTCTCAGGGCCTACAACGATTTTCCCTTCACGCATCCCTCCCACAAGATAAACAACAGCAGCCTTTATGTTTTCCTTCTTTGCTATATCCGTAAGATTGGAAAGCACATCCTCTTTGTCTTCAAACCTTGCAACCACAACCCGTCCTGCCCTGCCGACCTGATACTTCATAAAATTCGTCTCCTTCTATTATTTCTCTTTAAGGCTCTTTAAGAGCTATTATATCATGCGGCTAAAAACCAAATTGAGACTGCTGAAAAACCACACATTTTAATGTCATTGCGAGAAGCAGCAGCGACGTGGCAATCTCTAACATATTGATTTATATAAAAGCGAGATTGCGGAGTTTATCCCGAGTCTGCTTTAAGATTGCTTCGGCTACGCCTCGCAATGACAGGCGAGAGACCTTCGCTCGCAATGACACTTTTTCAGGAGAAAAACATAGAACATAGGGAGAAAAACATAGAACATAAGAACATAGGAACATAGATGAACATAGGATAGATGAACATAGATAGATGAACATAGGATGAACATAGTAGGATGAACATAGGGACACTTCCCATATTATTTCTTCCTCCTAGGCCGACCACCCTTCTTTGGAAAAAGATGTCGCCCTAAAATCCTCTCAAGTTTCTTTATAAACCCCTCACTACCAAGTGGTCTGCCTATTGATGTCGCACGCCTTATATTTGCATCTATCTCCTCATCCTCTTTTCTTAAAAATTCTCTATAGGATTTTAATTCCTTCTCATTAAGCAAACTCTCCTCTGAGAGCACATCATCTTTTATTCCTAACACATGCGCCCTTGCACTCGACCATGGATAGTCTTCTGCCTTTTTAACAAGTCTTGCCCTTACTGGATTCCGCTCTATGTATCTCATTACCGCCCATAAATAAGGATCTTCTTCTACTAATGTAGAAAAGAAACGATTCTGCCACAGCCTGCCATTTCTTTCATATTTGCGGTTTATGTGTTGAGTATAGAGCAGGTTTGTCCCTCCCATACCTCTGGCCAATGATGTTTCCTTTTCAGGCACTGCAAGGATATGAACGTGGTTCCCCATTAAACAATATGCGAGAATCTTTATCTCATATTTGTTTTTGTATCGCTGAAGGACATAGAGATAAAATTTCCTGTCTTCGTTGTCAAAAAATACCGTATCTTTATTGTTGCCCCTCTGTGTTATATGATGAGGGTATCCTTCTGCGCAGACTCTAGCGATCCTCGGCATGGGTATTATGCTATTCCAATCACTTCAGTTTGTCAAGTAATATGGGAAGTGTCCCTATGTTTCCCCTCTGTCAAGTAATATGGGAAGTGTCCCTATGTTTCCCATGTTTCCCTATGTTTCCCACCTATGTTTCCCACTATGTTTCCCCTCTATGTTTCTCCTATGTTTCTCCCTATGTTTCGTCAATGTTTCTCCCTCTCCTATGTTTCTCTCCTTAATCAAAAACAACGCCGACAAGATATGGCTTAAACATCATGTTGCTCTGTCTGAGTGCGAACAGGCTTTTTTCAACCTCCCTCTGGTTGTTGAAGAAGATGTTAAACATTCAGATATAGAAAATCGGTTCTATGTCCTTGGACAAACTGATGCGGGCAGATTGCTATTTGTGGTCTTTACCGTTCGTAAATATAATATCAGGGTAATTTCTGCAAGAAATATGAATCATAAAGAAAGGAGCGTGTATCAAACTTATGAAAAAGAACATACCGAAGTTTAAGAATGAAGATAAGGAAAGAGAGTTTTGGGCAACTCATGATTCAACAGTGTTTATCAACTGGAAAAAGGCAAAGAGAATTCTGCTGCCAAATTTGAGGCCATCGGTCAAGACAATTTCTCTCCGTCTTCCCAAATCAATGCTTGAGGAACTGAAACTGCTGGCAAACAAAAGAGACGTGCCTTATCAATCGATCAAAAATTTTAATTACTTCTTCTCTTCTTCTTTTCCCTTTGCCTTGTCTTTCTTCTTTTCCTCTTTAGGCTTCTTTATACTTTCGTAGTCTATAAATTCAAGAATAGCCATCGGTGCTCCGTCATTAACCCTGTTCCTTGTCTGCACTATTCTCAGGTAACCGCCGTTTCTGCCGCTAAACCTCGGCGCTATCTCGCTGAACAGCTTTGACACAACAGTCCTGTTCGGAACATATGAAAGCACAAGGCGTTTTGAATGGAGGTCGCC
>JAHILQ010000138.1 GCA_018896985.1 Nitrospinota bacterium | reverse complement strand
TGCGATGCTCAACAAGTATAGGCAGTCAACAATTGAAGAAAAATTAGAGGTAATGGGCAAACTCACTGCCTACACCAAGCAATTGGACATGGTTATGTATAATGATGCGGTTACTGATATGTTCATTGACGACTTTGTTAGAGACCACATAAAGACTGGCTAGAGATTTTTAACTTTTTCTTCCCCCGCTTCTTCACAGATAAATTCATCTTCTGGATTTCCGAAACAGATGTCCATCGTGTCTGAATCCTTGTGATAGTAAACTATTACCCTGTCCATATTACATCTCCAAATGCTACGTTTTATAAACTTCACTCCGATGCTTGACGGTGTATATCGTAATGACATGAGATGCATGTTCGAAAGAATATACAATCCTCCAATCGCCAACCCTGAGTTTATATTTTCCTTTGAATTGACCTTTTAGAGGAGTAGGAATAATGGATGCTATATTTTGAGAAAGCCAATCTATTTTATTTGCAATTTGTTGGGCTATGGTCTTATCAAGACGTGCTAAATCTTCTTCCGCCTGATGAGTAAACTCAATCACATAAGCCATTTCAACTTAATCCGAGTCGTTTTTTCACATCTTCAAACGGTATTCTTTCTTTGGAAGCAATGGAAGTCTCAAGCGTTTGAACGAAATCCTCTCTCAATTCAAGTCCATGATCAGGATCAATAAGTTCTCTAAATTTTTCTTCAATTACTTCGCCTATCAATGCCCTGAGATCTTCTTTGCTTAAATCAGCTACTTTCATAAGACTGCTCCTTAAGGTATTTTTATTATTATAACACTACCACACACTTCTTGCCTTCTCAATCCGGTTTTTACCCGAGCTTAGTTTTTTGTATTTTCCTCATCCCCCTTCAACACCTTCCACAAGCTTGTCCTTGACAATCCCTAAAGTCTCCGCTGCCTTTGGGTTTTTATGCAATTGACAACTATTTCTGTTATAATTACGTTATAACATTATCAGGAGGGTGAAATGCTTAGAAAGATATGCGCTATAGGAAACAGCCGCGGGGTTTCGATTCCCGTTGAAGCTCTTGAAAAGCTCCATCTGTCGGTCGGTTCTACGGTGGACGTGAAGCTCGATGAGGCAGGTTCAAAAATAGTAATCGAGCCGGCAAGAAAAAAGAAATACCCAAAAAGTATTGATAAAGAATTCGTATCGCAGGTAAATGAGTTTATAGAAAAGTACGGCCCGGCGCTTAAAGAACTCTCGAAAAAGTGAAATACCTCACTGTTGAGCAGGCGCTTTTTATTCACAGCAGGCTGATAGATACAACCGGCGGCATGCACGGAATAAGGGATTTGGGTCTTCTTCAGTCTGCTGTGGCACGACCTCAGTCAGGTTTCGGAGGGAAAGAGTTTTATCCTGATATGTTTCATAAGGCTGCCGCCCTTATGGAATCCCTCATTAAAAATCATCCGTTTATTGACGGCAATAAACGGACTGCCATAACATCTGCCGGTATTTTTCTCAGAATGAACAGTTACGTCCTTGAGACCTCCCAAAAAGGGCTTGAAGAATTTACCCTTCATATGGCAATTGGGAAGGTTTCACTTGAGAATGCGGCAGAGTGGTTTAAGGCACATTCGCCCTTTTAACTTTCAACCTTTTTTAACCATTCTTTTAACACCTTATTTTCTTTCTGGAGCGAAACAAATTTCAGCGCTTTGTCTATTGTAAAAAGTATCTGTTCTTTCTTAAACGGCTTTGTTATGAAGTCAAAACCCCCCTTTTGCATGCTCTCAACAGCAGATTCAACCGTGCCGTATGCAGTAATAATGATTACGGGTATGTCCGCATCAGTGCGCTTAATAGCTTCAAGGAGTTCCATCCCGTCAAGTCCCGGCATTTTTAAGTCAGCAATAACAATATCAAAACCGCCCTTTTTTGCCATCTCAAGCGCCTCCAGAGGATTATTTGTGGTAACAATCTCGTAAGGCGTCTTTTCCCTGATTATCATACTTAAAAGCTTCAGCATATCAGGCTCATCGTCAACTGCAAGTATTCTTTCTGGCATATTTCCTCCTTTTTTTAGTGTCAGTGTCAGTGTTTAGTGTCAGTTAAAGACTTAACCAAACCGTTAAGCATCATGCTAATTTGTTCAACTTCGGCAATCATGATAAAATATTCGCTTTCTTCTATGTATCCAATATCTTTTGCAAGCAGCATGTAATACTTCAATTCACCTGCAGACCCTTTAGCAATACCAGCAAATTGGCGAAATTCCTTTTTGTTTAATCTATGGCTGCCCTCTATCAAGTTTGCACAAATGGAAGATGATGCTCTTCTCATCTGGGATACAAGTCCAAATTTTTCGGTTTGTGGAAAGCCTTCTGTAACTTTGTAAATATTCAAAGTTAATTTATGACTTTTCTTGAAAACCTCGAGTTCTTCTACAGATGTAATTTTGCCCACTTTTTATCATCCTTTCACTGACACTGACACTGTCACTGTTTTACCGCCGGCAAAGTTATTATAAAAGCTGTCCCCGTTTC
>JAHILQ010000137.1 GCA_018896985.1 Nitrospinota bacterium | reverse complement strand
TTTCTCCTGCGCCTGTGACATTAAGTTTAATATCAAGTTTTTCCGCAAGCTGCTCAGCCTCCTGCTTTGTATTGCCCTGAAAATCAGGGCAATAATAAATTGCCTCATAATGCCCTGAACTGACAACAAGCGTAATCTTTTCAGTAATTTTCTCGCCCGGCGCCGGTTTCTGTGCGATAACCCTGTCTTTCTCCGCAGAGGTTGAATGCACACGGATAACCTTAGCTGCTTTTAAACCATTCTGTAAAAGTACGGATTCCGCCTTATCCAGAGATTCTCCTACTACTGAGGGGACGGACTGGACTCTCGGCCCTTTGCTTACAAACACTCTTACACTGCGCTGTTCTTTAACCCTGCTTCCGAAAGGTAAATCCTGTCTTATTATGTGTCCTGCAGGAACATCCGAATCATAATCTTCGCCCTCTATCTTCAGATTAAGCCCCTTCAGGCTCAGAAGCTCATTAACCTCAACAAGGCTTTTACCTAAAAGGTCAGGGACATCCACCGTCCTGCTGAAACTCAACAATTTGAATGTAACGTACGCAAAAAGCAGGACGACAAGAACAAAAGCTAAAGAATAAAGAGAAAATTTTGATATGTTGCTTACAGCTTTCAAATTTTAACTCTTAATATCAGATGCACGATACATGATGCATGATTTTTTTGTCCTGTATCCTGCATCCTGTATCTTGCATCCTGCATCAGTTAATCCTTCTCAACCACTTTGCTTATGCTGACGATTTTGTCTTCTGCGTCAACATCCATAAGCTTGACTCCCTGCGTATTTCTCCCGTGCAGGGATATGTTGTTTGCGGTAGTTCTTATAAGCTTGCCGGAATTCGTAATCATGACTATCTCATCCTCGTCTCGCACTTGCATAAGGCCCACAGCCTTTCCGCCTTTCTCTATAACCTTTATAGATATTACTCCCTTCCCGCCTCTGCCCTGAACACGGTACTCTTCTATCTTGGTCCGCTTGCCAAGTCCTCTTTCCGTGACTGTCAGCAGCGCTGTTCTTTCCTCGGCGACTTCCGATGAGACAACCTCATCTCCTTTTGCAAGACGTATTCCAATAACTCCCTTTGCAGTCCGCCCCATCTCGCGGACGTCCTCTTCATTAAAGCGGATTGAAAGGCCGTTCTTTGTGCCAATAATGAGATCACTCTTGCCGTCTGTCTTTTTAACCGCGATAAGTTCGTCTCCCTCTTCAATCGTAACTGCTATTATGCCCTTGCCTCTTGGATTGCTGTATTCTTCAAGCGCGGTCTTTTTAACCGTTCCGTTCTTTGTGAACATAACAAGAAATCCCGCTTTAAAATCCCTCACCGGAAGCGCCGTTGCAATTCTTTCGCCTTCTGATAATTGAAGGAGATTGATAAGCGCCTTGCCTTTTGCAGCGCGCCCTGCTTCGGGAAGCTGATAAGTCTTGAGCCAGTAGAGCCTTCCGAGATTGGAAAAGAAGAGCATGTAGTCATGAGTTGAACCTATAAAAAGCTGCTCAACAAAATCTTCCTCTTTTGTTTCCATTCCGATAAGCCCCTTTCCGCCCCTGCGCTGGCTTCTGTACGCGGACAACGGATTTCTCTTGATATATCCCTGATGAGAGATGGTGATAACCATATCTTCTTCTGTTATCAGGTCTTCAATCGTAATCTCTTTTAATTCCGCGGCAATCTCAGTCCTTCTTTCATCAGCATACCGGGTTTTTATCTCATTCAGCTCATCTTTGACTATCTTTGATACAAGGGCGTCGCTTCTAAGTATTGCATTCAGTCTCTCAATCTCTTTTAAGGTCTCTGTGTATTCCTTTATTATCTTTTCACGCTCAAGGCCTGTGAGCCTCTGCAATTTCATGTCAAGTATTGCCTGCGCCTGAATCTCAGACAAAGGATAATTATTCATGAGTCCGTGTTTTGCCTCATCAGGCGTCTTTGACTTTCTTATCAATGCGATAATTGCGTCAAGATGATCAAGGGCAACCTTGAGTCCTTCCAGTATATGCGCCCTTTCTTCTGCCTTTCTAAGTTCAAATCTTATCCTTCTTATGACAACATCACGCCTGTGCTGCAGAAAATGGCTGAGTATCTTCTTTAAAGGCAGCACCTGAGGCTGGCCGCTTACAATGGCAAGCATTATAATTCCGAATGTGGATTCCATCTGCGTATGTTTGTAAAGATTATTCAGGACTACCTCTGCCATCTCGCCCCTTTTAAGATCAAGGACAACCCTTATGCCGTCCCTGTCAGACTCATCTCTTATCTCGGATATGCCCTCTATTTTTTTCCCTCTTACAAGCTCGGCAATCTTTTCTATCAGCCTTGCCTTATTTACCTGATACGGAACCTCCGTGATTATGATATTTTCTCCGCCTCTGT
>JAHILQ010000136.1 GCA_018896985.1 Nitrospinota bacterium | reverse complement strand
CTGTAAACAGATGCAAACCTCACGTATGCAACCTTATCAAGCTCTCTCAATGAAGACATTACCTCTTCTCCGACCCATGTGCTCGGTATCTCTTTCACTCCAAGGTTTATGAGCTTTTTCTCTATTGAATCAACAATCCCTTCAAGCGCCTCCACGCTGACAGGCCTTTTTTCACATGCCTTTTCAAGCCCCCTCAGTATCTTCGGCCTGTCAAACGGCTCGCGCCTTCCATCTTTTTTCACAACCATCGGGACTATATCTTCAACACGCTCATAAGAGGTGAAACGCTTTCCGCACTTCAGGCATTCGCGCCTTCTGCGTATCGCATCACCTTCCTTGCTCGTCCGCGAGTCAATAACCTTGTCTTCTAAATTTCCACAAAATAGACACTTCATAATAATTTTCAGGATGCATAATACAAGATACATGATTCATTATCTGATAGTTTTAATCGTGCATCCTGCATCATTTATCGTGTATCTAAAACTCAATATATCGGAAACCTCTTGCATATCTCCCCTGCCCTCTGCCTGAGCCTTCCAATCTTTGCCTCATCAGAGTTGTTCTTCAATACCTCATCTATTATCTCTGCTATCCCTGTCATTTCCGCTTCACCCATCCCCCTTGTAGTAACACACGTCGTGCCAAGCCTCATACCGCTTGTTATTGTAGGAGGCCGTTCGTCATAGGGAATTGAATTTTTATTGACTGTAATGCCTGCCTTGTCCAAGGCTTCTTCTGCTTCCTTTCCTGTTATCCCTTTATTTGCGAGGTCAACAAGCATGAGGTGGTTGTCTGTCCCGCCTGATATTATCCTGAATCCCCTTTTTATAAGTTCCTCAGCAAGCTTTTTTGCATTTTCTATAACCTTTTTCTGATACTCTTTGAACCCATCATTCAGAGCCTCTTTGAATGCGACTGCCTTTGCAGCAATCACATGAACCAGAGGGCCTCCCTGAATTCCCGGGAATATCATCTTGTCTATAGCTTTAGCGTATTTTGCCCTGCACATTATCATCCCGCCCCTTGGCCCACGCAGCGTTTTATGGGTCGTTGTTGTAACAAAGTCTGCATAAGGCACAGGAGATGGATGAATGCCTGCTGCTACAAGCCCTGCTATATGCGCTATATCTGCTGTCAGATAAGCGCCGACCTCTTTTGCAATCTCCGAGAATATCTTGAAGTCAAGAGTCCTTGAATAAGCGCTTACGCCTGCAAGAATCATCTTCGGTTTGTTTTTTACCGCAAGCCTGCGCACCTCATCATAATCAATGTATCCTGTTTCTTTATTAACTCCGTAAGAAATGCTTTTATAAAGCATTCCTGAAAAGTTTACGGATGCGCCATGCGAGAGATGCCCTCCATGGCTGAGGTTCATGCCGAGAATGGTATCTCCGGGTTTAAGAAACGCAAAATACACAGCCATGTTTGCCTGTGTCCCTGAATGAGGCTGGACATTTACATGCTCGGCTCCGAAGAGTTCCTTTGCCCTGCCTATTGCTAGGTTTTCAACAATGTCTGCATATTCACATCCGCCGTAATATCGCTTATTCGGATATCCTTCGGCATATTTATTGGTAAATACAGAGCCCTGCGCCTCAAGAACAGCAGGACTTGCATAGTTTTCTGATGCGATAAGAACAATCTTCTCCCTTTCTCTTTCTATCTCTCCCTGAATCGCCCTGTAAATATCCGGGTCTGAGAGTTTGAGCCTTTCAAAGTCCATGTTTTATAAATCTTTCCTCTATCAGTTTTATCTTTGTAAGACGATTTGCGTGCCTGCCGCCTTCAAATTCTGTGCTGAACCATACCCTGACAATCTCTTTCGCAAGGTCTTTGCCTACAATCCTGCCGCCTATCACAAGCACATTTGCATCGTTGTGCATCCTGCTCATTTTTGCAGTGAAGAGGTCATTGCAGAGAGATGCCCTTATATTTGGAATCTTATTTGCAACAATTGACATGCCGATGCCTGTTCCACATATCAGTATGCCCCTGTCCGCCTTGCCTTCTGAGACTTCCCTTGATACCTTTTCTCCGAAATCAGGATAGTCCACGGATTGAGGGCCATTTGTGCCTAAATCAAGGCATTCTATCTTCATCTCGCTGAGGATGGAGATTAGCTCATTTTTAAGCTCTACGCCCGCATGGTCACTGCCGATTGCAACTTTCATTTTTACCCCGTTAGAAATCTCTGCTACTTGCCCCGTTGGAAAGTCAAAGACTTTCTAACGGGGTTTACCTCGGATACGTATCTTATCTAAGAGTTAAAGTGTAAGTCAAGGTTCTATCTCCTCAACTTCCTGCTTTTGAAAAACGGCTGATTGTATTATAATTTCTCAAGAAATAAATTCATAAAGAAAGGAATACACTTATGTTATTCAAACTAATTTTACTCTTTATGATGGTCTCTATCCAACTGCTACCCTTAAAAATCTCTGCCGAGACAAGGATCCGCTGTGCATCAACCACGAGCACGCAGAACTCAGGATTATTTGATTACATCCTGCCGATATTCGAAAAAAAGACGGGAATCAAGATTGATGTTGTTGCTGTCGGTACAGGCGCAGCTATTGAAATAGGCAGGAGGGGCGATGCAGATGTTGTATTTGTTCATGCCAAAGAACAGGAAATAAAAGCTGTTGAGGAAGGTTATTTCGTAAACCGTCATGATGTCATGTATAATGATTTTGTTATCATCGGGCATGTAAACGATTCCACAAAGATACGCGGCATAAAATCAGCAGCGGATGCATTTAAAAAGATTGCCGGGAATGCTCATTTCTTTATATCACGCGGTGACAGGTCAGGCACTCACACAAAAGAATTATCTTTATGG
>JAHILQ010000135.1 GCA_018896985.1 Nitrospinota bacterium | reverse complement strand
TAAAGCGAAACTCAAGATGCCTAATGCAGACAGGCTCTGGTATATTGCGCAGGCTATGAGAAACGGAATGTCTGTTAATGAAATTTATGAACTCACATGGATTGACCCGTGGTTTCTGAACAACATAAGGCAGATTGTGGATTTTGAGAAAAAGATTCAAGATTCAAGATTCAAGATTCAAGAAAAAAATAACTTCCGAACTTCCGAGCTTCCGAGCTTCCGCTCTGTTTTAAGGGCGGCAAAGGAATATGGTTTCTCTGACAGGCGTATTGCCAAGCTTGCAGGAAAGACAGAGGCGGAGATAAGAAAGCTGAGAAATGAATCTGGCATAAAACCTGTCTATAAAATGGTGGATACATGCGCAGCGGAATTTGCGGCATATACTCCGTATATGTATTCAACATATGAAAAACCGTTTTACAGGATACAGGATGCAGGATACAGGATACAGGATGAAACAAATCATGCATCATGCATCATGCATCATGCATCAGTCGAGTCCGAAATCAATCCCACTGAGCGCAAAAAGGTAATTATCCTCGGCTCCGGCCCTAACAGGATAGGGCAGGGAATTGAATTTGATTACTGCTGCGTTCATGCAGTCTTTGCTTTGAAGGAGCTTGGTTACGAGACAATAATGGTCAACTGTAATCCTGAGACAGTAAGCACTGACTATGACACTGCCGACAGGCTATATTTTGAACCTCTGACAATTGAGGATGTGCTGAATATCATTGATATTGAAAAGCCAGAGGGCGTGATAGTACAGTTCGGAGGCCAGACACCGTTAAAGCTCGCAGTGCCATTGGAAAAAGAGGGTGTAAAGATTCTCGGCACTTCGCCTGACTCAATAGACCGCGCAGAAGACAGGAGGAGATTCAAAGAACTTCTGCATAAGCTCAATCTCAAGCAGGCAGACAGCGGAACTGCCATGTCTACTGATGAGGCAATAGCTGTCGCAAAGGAGATTGCTTATCCTGTTATGGTAAGACCTTCTTATGTGCTCGGTGGAAGGGCTATGGAGATTGTCTATGATGAAAGCTCACTTATTGATTATATGAAGCGAGCTGTTAAGGCGTCTCCTGAGCATCCTGTTCTAATAGATAAATACCTTGCAGGCGCAATAGAGGTTGATGTTGATGCAATTTCAGATGGCAATAATGTACTCATTGGCGGCGTTATGGAACATATAGAAGAGGCAGGGATACATTCAGGAGATTCTGCATGTTCCCTGCCTCCATACTCTTTGAGCAAGTCTATCGTAGATGAGATTAAAAAGCAGACAAAGGCGCTTGCAAAAGAACTAAATGTGATTGGTTTAATGAATGTTCAGTTTGCAGTAAAAAAAGGGGGGTCAAGGGTCAAGGGTCAAGGGTCAGGGGATTATGAAATATATATTCTTGAGGTAAATCCTCGTGCATCAAGGACGATACCTTATGTGAGCAAGGCAACAGGCGTCCCGCTTGCAAAGTTTGCTGCGAAGGTTATGATGGGCAAGACACTTAAGGAATTAGGATTAACAAAGGAAAAGGAGATAACTTATGTGGCTGTCAAAGAGGCGGTATTCCCGTTTGATAAATTCCCGGGTGTTGACACAATCCTTGGCCCTGAGATGAAATCCACAGGAGAAGTGATGGGAATAGACGAGGATTTCGGTATTGCATATGCAAAGGCTCAGTTATCATCTGGTAACAGGATACCTGTGTCGGGTAAGATTGTGATAAGCGTCAGGGATGAAGACAAGGACGGCATATGTGATATTGTGAAGAAACTCCACGCCATGGGTTTTAAGGTTATAGCAACGCGCGGCACTGCAGAGCATCTCAGTAATAAAGGAATAGAAGTTGAAGTGATAAATAAGGTAAAGGAAGGAAGGCCGCATATCGTGGATTTAATCAAAAACAAGGAAGTGAATTTCATCATTAATACAGTGAGCGATACACAGGCCCAGAGGGATTCTTTTTCAATAAGGCATAGCGCGCTCCAGTACAGGGTGCCTTGTACTACTACCGTTTCCGGCGCGAGGGCGGTTGTCAATGCAATAGATATGCTCCGCAGGAAAAATATAAGCATAAAATCCATTCAGGAATACCACAAGTCCTGAAGCAAAAATCCGAAGACATGAACACGTGGCAGGCATGTATGTCTCAAAAACCCTTACAACGCAGCGAGGTTTCCTTATATGGGTTCTTTAATCTATTGGGATTCAAATATGAATACTTCATTATTATCATATATGTCTTTACAATGGTGCTGCCGTAAGGCTTTTTCAACACACATGCCTGCCAAGAACTATTGACAGACACAGCCTCCTTAGGCAAAGTTTTTAGCACATATAATATATGCCAATTTAGCATATTATTTATGGTAAAATACAACGTTTTTCTGAAGCATTGAAAGCATTTATTTCTTGTAAGAAGAGGGGAAAATGGCAAAGGTTCCTGTAAGCATTGAAGAAGAAATGAAGGTGTCCTACCTTAATTACGCCATGAGCGTAATAATCGGCAGGGCGCTTCCTGAGGTAAGAGACGGGCTTAAGCCTGTGCAGAGAAGAATACTCTATGCGATGTTCAGGGAGGGCCTCCTTCCCGGCAAAAGATATTCAAAGTGCGCCGGTGTTGTCGGAGAGGTTTTAAAGAAGTATCATCCTCATGGCGACACTGCTGTCTATGACGCACTTGTAAGGCTTGCGCAGGATTTCAACATGAGATACCCGCTGATAGACGGACAGGGCAACTTTGGCTCGATTGACGGAGACCCTGCTGCCGCATACCGTTACACAGAGGCAAGGCTTGCAAAACTCTCGGAAGAAATCCTTGCGGACATAGATAAGGAGACGGTTGACTTTCAATCTAATTTTGATGAGACCACGGAAGAGCCATTGGTGCTTCCATCAAGAGTGCCGAATCTTATAGTAAACGGCTCCTCAGGCATTGCCGTCGGCATGGCAACCAATATACCGCCGCATAATCTCGGCGAGGTAATAGACGGGCTTATTATGCTCCTTGATAATCCCGAAGCGACTGTCAATGACCTGATGAAGGCTGTAAAGGGGCCTGATTTCCCTACAGGCGGTTTGATTCATGGAATGCAGGGAATCGTTGACGCATACACCACAGGCAGGGGCATTATTAAGGTCAGGGCCAAGGCGAAGATTGAGCAGGAATACAGAGGCGGAGAAAATATCATAATCACAGAAGTTCCGTATCAGGTGAATAAGGCAAGGCTGATAGAAAAGATTGCCGAGCTTGTAAGAGGGAAAAAAATAGAGGGCATATCCGAGATACGGGATGAGTCTGACAGGGACGGCATAAGAGTTGTCCTTGATCTTAAAAGGGGCGAGATGGCAGAGGTAGTCCTGAACAATCTTTACAAACACACGCAGATGGAATCCACATTCGGAATTATAATGCTTGCCATTGTAAGCGGCCAGCCTCAGGTGCTGCCTTTAAAGAAGATACTCAGCCATTTTCTCCAGCACAGGCGGGATGTTGTCATAAGAAGAACAAGATTTGAACTTAGAAAGGCGGAAGAAAGGGCGCATATACTGGAAGGGCTCAAGGTGGCACTGGATCATCTTGACGCAATTATCGCATTGATAAGAAAGTCAAAGACGCCTGATGAGGCAAAACACGGACTCATGAATAATTATCCTTTGTCT
>JAHILQ010000134.1 GCA_018896985.1 Nitrospinota bacterium | reverse complement strand
CATATTTAACATACTGCTGCAGGTGCTTGATGAAGGAGTGCTTACAGACAGTTTCGGCAGAAAGGTTGACTTTAAAAACGCGGTAATAATCATGACCTCGAATATAGGCGCAAGGATTATTGAAAAAGCAACTCCTCTGGGCTTCCAGAGAACCAAGTCAGACGATGTCTATCAGAAGATAAAGGATAATGTGCTCGTTGAGCTCAAAAAGGCATTTAATCCTGAATTCCTTAACCGTGTTGATGAGATAGTCGTATTTCATCCTCTTGAAAAAGAGCAGCTGTTCTCAATTATTGACCGGCTTATAAACGAGACCAATAAGCAACTGATTGAACAGGATCTTGTTATAGAAATAAACCACGCCGTTAAAGAGTGGCTTGTAAAAAACTACTATCAGCCAAACTACGGCGCCAGGCCCATGAGAAGAGCCGTGCAGAAAGAAATTGAGGATCCGCTGTCAGAAGAACTGCTCAAGGGCAGATTTAAAGACACCCACAAAATAAAGGTTGTGCTTGAGTCTGGAATACCAACCTTTCTTGAAACCGAAGAGGCTCAGGTGCTTTCCGGAGTAAATTGACTTCACACCTGCCGATACTGATTGATAAAGACGAAAAAGCTGCAAGATCTTATGGATTAAGAGGAATTCCGGAAACATACATTGTTGATAAAAAAGGCATTACCAGAAAAAAAGTCATTGGGCCCTATGAATGGGATTCTCCTGATGTTCTGGCATTTATCTCAGGACTGCTCAAAGAATAACTTTTCACTGAACTATGGGCAAACCCGCAAATCCTAAGCCGGCACTTCTATTCACCGGGATTCTCTATTCCGATGAATCTTACTTATCCAAGGCAAAAGAGTCTCTGTTAAACAGTTTCGGCTCTGCCTTCCTGGAAACACCGCCGGTTAGCTGGGATTTTTCCAAATACTACAAAGAGGAAATCGGCTCGCCGATAATGAGAACCTTTATTTTCTTTAAAAATCTCATAAACCGTGCTGAAATTGCTGACATTAAACTCAGGACAAACGACATTGAGGCAGAGTTTTCAACAGACGGGAAAAGAAATGTCAATATTGATCCCGGATACCTCACACTCGCAAATGTCATCCTTGCTACAACAAAGGGCTATTCGCACAGAATTTACCTCGGCAAAGGCATCTACGGAGAGGTCACCCTTCTGTATAGAGAAAAAGACAAGACCTTTGTGCCAAACATCTTCACATATACTGACTATCAGGATAAAAAATGCATTGAGATGTTTGTAAAAGCAAGGGAGTATTTGAAACTAAAGAAATAGGCATTTCTATTTTGCCTTGACAGTATCTCTGCGAGTATATCCTCTGCCTGTCTCCCTTTCGCCTTGCCGCTTTCAATTTCCTTTACACGCCTTTCAATCTCTGCGTCCCAAGCTGTTTCAACTTCATTGTCTATGGCATCATCTATGCTTATAATCAACTCATGTGCCAATTCTGCGCGTTCCTCTGGAGATAAATTAAAAGCTTTATTTATTACTTCTTGCATCAATGCAGACATAATCTCCTCCTTTTTTAATATTATAGCACGCATAACGTAGAATTCAGTGACGAGTACCACTCAATAATATGAACATGCTAAAAACAATTTGAAAAACGTAAAACATAATCAGCCTAAAAAGCGTCCTGTGGTACTCGTTCAACTGCAACGTCGGGTTATACGTTCCTATATTATTCCGATGCAGATCGAATAAAAATAGCTTCTTGAATTTTAGTAAAGGCATTTTGATACACCAAAGGGTCTTCCTCAGCCTCTTCTTCAATAACAGTAGAGAAATTTTGTAATGATTTGTCTTGCACGTTCACAAAATTCAGTCTAACTTTTGTATGTCCTTTTTTAATTTCTTCAATAAAGGCTGTAACTTTGGCATTTTGAATCAAACCTGAAAGAATATTTGTTTTCCTTTTTGGGCTAGCGGCGGTAATAAATCCAGTTTCATAATCTGCCGAACTTACAATATAGCCAAAATCCTGGAATACAGATAATGCAGATGCAAATGCAACTTTTTTATTTGTTTCAAATTCTCTGCTTTGAATCGCCAGTAATTCCAAACTTGCTTTTTGAGGTTTTTGGGGTACTGCACATCCACTTATTGAGATAATTAAAAATATAAGAATAGCTTTATAAACTTTTTTCATTGCTTTCTCCGTTAAAAACTTGTTGTCATGCTCTTAAAATCAGCGACTTTTTTGTTTTCATCAAACTTTATAATTAAAGTCATTGTTCGAGTAGACTGTTCAAATCCGGAAGACCCTCCAGCGACTCCGAACAAAATAACAGTTCCATATGCATTTGTCTCTGAACTTTTTGAAACAGTTGCATGCTTCTGATAAGTCCACACTTCTTTACCGGATGAATCAACAGTAGCAATATTCGGGGGCCCGAATTTCTCAAGGATTTCTGCTTGAGTCGTAATGTTTTGCCTTATAGTAAGTTGCACATTGCCATGAGTAAAAGGTGATGGCTGTGTAGGTGAGGCTTCATTGCTTGTTAAAGGTGTTGCACATCCAACTAAGAATAATGAAATTAAAAATATCGAAACTAACAAACATCTCATAATTATCTCCTTT
>JAHILQ010000016.1 GCA_018896985.1 Nitrospinota bacterium | reverse complement strand
TTTCAATCCTTGTTTTATTGGAAGTATCTCTGAGACACCTTAATATAAATATCAGCATAATCCCACCATGGAGTTTCAATCCTTGTTTTATTGGAAGTATCTCTGAGACACTGACGGAGCGACTGTGGCTGCGACTATTTTAAAGTTTCAATCCTTGTTTTATTGGAAGTATCTCTGAGACATCAGGCAGCAAGTGCAGACAACGGCATCTATAAGGGTTTCAATCCTTGTTTTATTGGAAGTATCTCTGAGACCAGTCCATCTTTCGCCAGCATATTTTCCTTTCTTAGTTTCAATCCTTGTTTTATTGGAAGTATCTCTGAGACAAGGCGGCTTGTGTCTGGCTTGCATCTTGAAACAATGTTTCAATCCTTGTTTTATTGGAAGTATCTCTGAGACAATGTTAATTAGCATTGTATTTACAGACGAAGAATGTTTCAATCCTTGTTTTATTGGAAGTATCTCTGAGACTTCTCGCCTGTTGCAAGTGTAATTGCACCTACTCTGGGTTTCAATCCTTGTTTTATTGGAAGTATCTCTGAGACTTTGTATGAGGTACCCTGTCGTTGAATCGCGACTACAGTTTCAATCCTTGTTTTATTGGAAGTATCTCTGAGACGGGCAGGATCAAAGAGCCTGTGAGCAAAATTATCGAGTTTCAATCCTTGTTTTATTGGAAGTATCTCTGAGACAATTACATGGACTATCAGAACCTCTGCAGCTGATAAGTTTCAATCCTTGTTTTATTGGAAGTATCTCTGAGACTTTGCCTTCGCTCGCAATTTCATTCCTGCCCTCAAGTTTCAATCCTTGTTTTATTGGAAGTATCTCTGAGACAAAAGGACATGCACAGACAAACAAAAATAGTGATGTTTCAATCCTTGTTTTATTGGAAGTATCTCTGAGACGGGAATAAGATGAACGCAGAAGAGGCCTATAAATACAGTTTCAATCCTTGTTTTATTGGAAGTATCTCTGAGACCGCAGTTGCTCTAAAAATCCTTGCATACAGCCATCTTGATGTGATTTTAGAATGGCTTATTCTACAGAAAAACATATCTTTTTCCCCTCAAACATGTCAGTTTTTAGTGTCTTTTACATAAAATCGTGCGGTGAAATTTATAGATAAAACAACAAATTCCACCGCATCGGCCAAAGTTTTGCAATAAATTTGCACCAGCAAAGTCTCAGTAAACAATACAGCATTTCCAAATTGTCAAAGAACTATACGCAAATATTCCTGTAACAGCAATCTATGCACTGTGTCTTATACTTCGCACCTTTAGGATAATAGCATTTCTGAGTTATGTCAATGATCTCATCCACCATTGACTGCACCTCAGCAAAATCCTTTTCCTTTATTTCTATTTCCTTGAGAAGATTCTTGCTTCTTACATAACAGATATAACATTTCTTAACCTCTTTGCCATAATTTTCTCTAATCAATAAGCCATAAAAAATAGATTGATATCTTTGCGTCCTGAAAATCGTGTCTCTGTATTCTGCGTATTTATAATCCATCGGAGCCATTGACCCATCAGAAAGCGTTAACACCTCATCCACCTCGCCCTTGATATGATATCTCTCAGACGCCATATAAACACCTATCTCTTTACCAACACATCCGATCCTTTTTCTGAGATAATCGATGTTAAGCCGCTCTTTCCCTTCATGAACCTCCCTCCCCTTCAAAACCTTAAACCGCTTGTCCTCATTCTGGTCAATGCACAGGCAATTCATAAAGTAAATAAACCTGGGGCAAAAGAGATATTCAAGGAGAACCGATGCTGTCACGAAAATGTTGCTTTCGGGGTCAGCAGTTAGTGTGTGAGCAGTATTTTCACTAAGCTCTTTCTCGATCATACAAATAACGCCTTCACTTCATCTGAAACCAGATCCTTATCGAAAGGTATACCTACCATCCTTACTTTCTTAAAATCATCCTCGCACATCGGAAAAACATATACAGAGTCTTTTTCTTCATTAGTGAGTTCCTTGCACCTCAACACAAGCTCGTCAATCTGGTTTCTGTTCATATCACCGAGAAAAGCGCTTTTCTGAACACGGTAAAGACCATATCCCTTACACATCTTTGCAACCCTGCTGCGAATCCTGTTCTCTACAATATCATAGACCACCCACACCAGCATCCTTGGACTCCTTTATTAAGCTATTTGCAATAGAATGACACTCAAACTGGATAATGTTTCTCTTCTGGATATTCCTGCCCTTATACCGCATCGTCTCGTCAAGGGTGTTGTTGAGGGCTTCTATCAGAAGAGCCTTGCCTTCTTTGTTCAATGTAAACCCGTTTTTCAGCTCATCAAAAAACTCAACCTTCACCTTTCTCCCGCTGAAGAGATAGACAACTGTCTCCTCTGAAAATATCCTGAACATTTCAATGAGATCAAACACAAGGGATTTCTTGTTGTAATTGTCCGTATGCAAAAAGCCTATATACGGATCAAGCCCTGCAATAATGCAAGCCTTCTCAACAAGAGAGTAAAGCACACCGTATCCGTAATTCAATAATGCATTGAATTCATCTTTGGCAGGGTTTCTGCTTCTGCCTTCAAATTTAAATCTCTCCGGCATGACATAATTAAGCGCATCAAAATAAATTCTGCCTGCCGAACCTTCAAATCCCATAATCGTTCCGCGCCTCTTGTCAATCGTTCCTGAAAGAGAAGCAAGTTTCTGGTTTATATCCGCAAGTCCCTTTGCTGATTCCTCAAGTTTCTCCGCTTTATCTTCTCTCGGTCTTTTGAGCTTTCCAAGAAAATCTGTCTGGTTTTCTATCTTCCTTGTAATCCACTCCTTTGCGAGTTCGAGTCCTTCTTCAGTTGCACTTATCTCAAGCTGTTTTCTTCTGATTAAAACAGTGCTACCAAGTTTTGAATGCCATACCCTGCCGTATGGGTCGCCGTATTCATCAAGAAAAATTACATCTATATTATTTTCGATGGCAAACTTTAACGCATCAGTAGAAAGATAAGCGCTTGTCGTAATCATGATGCTGTCAACTTTCCTCACAGAGACCTCGAAGACTTTATCCTCATTTTTCACAAGGAAGCAGTCCCCGCTTTTCCTGAGATAAGAGCCGTATGTGTTTATGACAAGCTGCATCTTTTTACTGTCCCAAATCCTCTCGACACTGACTTCCCGATGCCCCAGTAGTCGGGGATTTCGAAATTGACCGAAAACATGCCGAGAAACCCAAGCATGGGAGTGGCTTTGAGTGTTGTCTGGACTTCTTTCATGGTAGAGATATCTGCGTGAATCGGCTCCGGCACGGTGTATCCAAGACTCTTAGACATCGAAATAATATTCCCGATGAGAATTTTTTCAAGAAGCTCTTTCCTTTTATGCCACCCTCCGAGCTTCTGGTATTTCTCATAGTTTTTTTCGTTCAGGGCAAGCCAGGGGGTGAGGAAGGAGTAGGTGGATTGTCCGTCTAAAACACCTATATGGACTTGTTTCAATAAAGATTTCTTATCGAATATTTCATGAGTAATGTTATCTAAATTAAGTTCAGACATATTGTCAAATACTTTCCATAAGGAATCAACTCCGCCTTTTATACCAATAAGCAAAGGGTTGCCGTCAATTATTTTATATTGCACTATTGGGTAACGATAAATGAGTTTATTATTTTCTGTATGATGATGTAAAAAAGAATCGTCAATAAATTTCCTCCCAATATACCCCCTTATTTTTTCAGCATCATTCGAGGATATCCCAGAGTCAGTTCCTAACCATAGCTCTATAGATTTAATGTCTATTTGCCTCTCCATGCTTATATTATTTTCTGACCCCCGACTTGTTTATAGACATCTCCTGTAAAACCTACACCTTCCTTATCATAAAACTGTTCATCTATCATCCAGAAGTTGCCAATGTTATAATCAGCAAAAATTTCCGGTCTATTTGGCATCCATTTTTCAAATCTGACATTTACTGAGTTCTCTGCTATCCTTCTTCTTAATCGTTTTAGCGCATATCGTCTTTTCCATCTATCCTCAATCTCTAAAGCACTTCTAATATCCGGCGTCAAAGCCGTATCAAATGATGAGACGATAAATTGTTCCTGCCAGTCATCCCCTCTCAGCAGCTTTTTAATATCAACGTTGATTTCCGCCCCTCCGTCCGCATATTTGTGCGTATATTTAGCCAGAGCCTCCACGATTTTCATTGAATGTCCCAGTTTTCCACGAACATCATGAAAATAGCTCTCACCATAATTATAAAACTGATCTTCATATAATCTTGTTGCATTGTTCAAACTGAATGCTGTACTTACCAAAAGTTTATCATCATAAACTTGTTCCGAATAGGATTTGTTATTTTCAGTAATCAAGTGAACTATCTCCACAGTCCCAACACCTTTTTCACCATTTCTGTTACAGCGGCCACAGACCTGAAAGATAGAATCTAACGGTGCCCAATCTCTAATAATGTAATCAACATCTATATCAACTCCGGCCTCAATGCATTGTGTGGAAATAATTAATGGGTTCTTACACCTGCTTATGTATTTACCAATTCTTTTAACTCTTTTGATTCTCTGTGCAGGAGTTACATAAGATGACAGATAGACCAGCGGACGCTTCTTTATATTCCCCTCGGTCATTGCTTTTCTGACGGCTTCAAACACCTTTTTGCTTGATGGCCTTGTATTTAAAACAAGCATAACCGATTTATTCTCCAACTCATCCAATTTCGGCAACAGATTTCCTATAAACTCATCTATTGTCTTTTTATCGGGACCGATAGAGACCTCAACTCTCTTTCTGTTTCTCAAAAAATAATTCTGATGATCGGGAACACGCTCTATAGCCCCCGGGAAAAAACCGGGCTGTGTTGCAGACATCAATAAAACATGCGTATTGCCTACCTCTGAAAGCTTTCTAAAGAAAAACTCAAAAGGCTTCCACAAGTCAGAAGGAAGCGCCTGTATTTCATCAAAAACAAGAATTGAATCAAACAGATTGTGAAATCGCATGAGATGTTTTGCTTTTAAGGAGAAAATGGAATAAAGTAATTGGTCAAAGGTAGTAACGATGACCTCCGAATTCCATATGGAAAGGAAGAAATCAACAGAATTATCGCTTCTTTCTTCTCTGTCCAATCCATCTTTATATTCAAAATCAGCAATGGAATAGCATGTTGTGTAAAGACGGTCTGCTCTTTCCTCATAAAGTTCCTTAAATACTTTTTTATACACATCGTCGGTTTGTTCAATAATACTTAAAAATGGAAGTGAAATAACTATTTTGGGGGTTGCTCCAGTCTTCTGAAGCCTTGCTCTCAACTTAATTGCCCATGATGCTGCCAAGAGCGTTTTCCCTAAGCCGGTCGGAAGCGTTATGGAGTGAATTCTTTCATCTGGCGAGATATTGTCCATTTCCTTTATAGTTGAAGCATACGCCCTTTTTCTCTCTTCATTTATTGATGCTCCGTGATTGAGTGTCCCGATATACCTATCGACAATATCATCAGGAATGGAAATCGGTTCTCTTTCGTATTGCTCAGGATTGTCAGCAGCAAGATATGCTTTATCTGCTTCCAAGAGAATTGAATATAACAGGAGTCCCAATATCCTTTGCTCTATCAGATTATCCAATGGCTCCCGATGATACTCCCTGTGAATCTTTCTAAGCTGTTTTTTTATTGTGCTGATTGAGTCACTACTAAAGTCAGTCCCTTCTTGTAAATCAATACCCTTAAACTTATAAGAAAAAATCTCCGGCTGAATGTTCTTTAACTGCCGCTGCAATAATCCAGACTCAACGCCTTCATCAATCTTTATCAGCACATCTTCAATACTGCTATAAAAACCGTGGTGTCCTTCTATTGATAGAAAAACTGCGAAGGGCAGAAATTGTTTCCAGCGAGGTTCTATATCTCGGCAATTTTGAAGCCACTTCTCCAAAACATGCCATCCGAACAGTCCTGAAATGAGGGAGTGAGACTTGTCTTTTTCACTTCCTGTATAATGTGGCCCGTCGATCTTGCTTTTTATATATTCCTGAAAATAACTTGTGGCTTTTCCAAAGTCATGGCAGGCGGCAATCAAGATACTGATAGTCTCTATATCTTCTCTGGCAATACCGTTAAAGTGCAACGATTTTTTAGAAATAAGATATGATGACACATTGATGACCTGCTCTATGTGCTCTTTCAACTTCAAAGGGCTATCTAAAGCGTGCGATATCAAAACATTGCTCATAGCAGCCTATAAGAAATTAATAACAGTATTGTCAACCCTGTAAGCATTTACCTTCATTTCAACCGGAAGGGGAGCAGGCATCATATTGACAAGATACTTTTTATAAGTGAATTCTCTTGTTACAGTTCCTAAGTGTGGTGACTTCAATTCCTGTACCTGATGTTTTTCAGCCTTCAATTTATCTTTAAGCAATATGCAGTCATCTTTTGCAATCACGGATTTAATTTCGTATTCCCCAGTCTCCAGTTTTATTGCATTGCCATCATCCAAATATTCAACGCTCGCCAAAAACTCGGACAATCCAAGACATGGAGTATAAACAAACCTGTTGGTTTTCAAGCGAGACACCAATTCAGAAAACATGTTGTTATCGTCTAAATGGACATATATCAAAAAGGATGGGTTTCTGAGCAGCTCCATTGGAATCTGGGTTGCTTCATTGTATGGAGGAATATTTTTAAGTTCTTTCGGCTTCCAGCCTTTCTTCGGCTTCTTGATTGAATAATCTATACCACCAATACCATCCTGCCTGAAATTTGTAACGTGCGTAACTGTTTTAATCTGTTTTTCAATTGCAACAGCTACTTTAAGATTTCTTTCATTAAAGGTTTCAGCGACTTCATCCTTCTGAATGCCTAGAATTGCCCCAAGAAGACCGGCAATTGTTGGTCTTGGCGGAAAAGGATAAGATAGTGAAGACACATTTGTATATGGCCTTCTGAAATGTGCATATCTCCCGCTGATGCGAAAAATAACAATCGGCAAAGTCTCCATCTCTATGCCCCGACCGATAGCCTGTCAATATTAAGATTCTCGACTTCAAAATAAGACTCTTTGTCGTTCTTCTTTGCGATCTCTTTTAGTCTTCCGGCAAAGTCAATTTTACTTGGAGGATTGCTTCCGGTCTCAAAGATGTCGCAAAATTCGGGAGAGAGACAATACTCTATTCGCTCTATTTTGTCCTTTACCCGTGAAATCGCATAGAATAATTTAGTCGGATCAAGTGTATAATCTCCGGCTTTTCTGATGTTTATTTCTTCGCCAACTTTTGAATTCAGTTTTATTTTTTCTTCTAATGAACCGATATGATATTCGGTAGGGACTTCTTTCTCGTTGCCATTTTCATCCTTTTCAGAAAGTTTAATTTTTTCTTTATACACAATATTCAACAGCAAGCGAGGTTGTTGCTCTCTTTTGGTACGTGTATTCGCTGTAACGGACTCTCGAACTCCTTTCCATAAAGCCACCTTGAACTTGTCCATGTCAGGCTGGGTAAGTTTAGTAGTTTTAGCGGCATTTTCGTTAGCTACACCGTGAAAAGCGATAAGTCCGTATGGTATCGCATAATAGGTCGTAAAGGTTCCTTGTTTTTTTTCCTCTTTTGAACCAAATGTGCTTGTACCATGAAAAGTTGTTTCCTCTACCTGATTTAAGGTTTCTCCAAAATTAATTTGAATTGGTCCGGTTAGGGTTCCTGTGTCACCCCAGGTATTAGGTGCGTCTTTAAATGCCAATGGGCTACCAAACATTTTTAGGTCAACAAAATAGTCAAGTAGCTTACTAAGAAGGTCTGTCCCGCTGATTTCCTTTTGCTGTTTATCATCCATCTTATCTTTAAGCAGCCGTTGTTTAACTCTTTCAGTAAGATTGACTGTTTTCCTGTTCACCTCTGTTACCAATATGGCGTCCTCACTGTCTGTCTGTATCAAATAATCCCTTATAAATCTTTTAAGTCTTACATCAGTCACATAGCATTTCTTTGATACCTCGTCAATACGCGGCCGGTTCTCATCAGGGTCCCCGTTAGGATTACCATTTTTAATGTCGTAAAGAAATAAAAATTCATTCCTGTTTTTAATTGTAATCGGTTCTGTCATTTTATTTTCCTCCTTTTGTATCATCTGATTTATTTTCATCACCTTTGCCGGGAAGATAATATCCCGACAAACTTTGTCCGAGACAGAAATAATATGGAACTTCTTTTCTGCTTATAGTCCAGTTAGACCCTATCTGTGAACCAAGCGCACCAATCGCTTCCGCAACCCCCTTCATCTCTTCAGACCAGGCAGGACGCTGAAAGCTGTAATCATCAAGCTTGCTGCGGGTTTTTATGAATATTTCCATCAAGTCCTGCGGCCCAATCTCTAATCCCTTCAACCATCTTAATGCATTGTTGGAAACCCTTCTTGCTTGCTGAAAGGCGATAAGTTTACCAAAAAGCAGCCCAACAAGGAATGTGTATTGTTTTTCTGCATTATCCAGTCCGCTTGCCTCCACGCTAAGAAATCTATTAAGAGGCTCAAGCCCTTTACATCCTTCAAGATATTTACCCACCATATTAATATTGTCTGCCATTTTTATAACCTCCAATTTGTTTAGAAATCCTAAAAGATAAATCATATTGGCAATATTGTCCCTTATAACAAAAAACGGCTCCTGCTTTTCGTTTGAAAGAGATCCCAAGAAATCATAAGAAAGCTTTGCTGAAAATTCCGGAATAAGTGCCTTTATAGGAAAAGCCTTCTTCATGAAAATTGATTCTAATAAATCGAGGCTATCGACAGATGATGCCTTAAATGGTTTCCTTTTGCCTTCTTGAGGCTTAACATACTTTGCCATACCCAAAACATTTCTGATTATTTGAAGTTGTCCATTCAGAGGATTCCGCTTATTTTTTTGCTTGCCTTTAAAATTCCAGAGAACCCAAGGATGATAGTCCGGATAAGCGTTGCAAATGCGATTAATTTCATGAATCGCATTTGCTATTTCAGAGAGTCTTGATGGTAAAACATCAGGCAAGAACTTTCTTATGTTGTGAACAGATTGTCCGCCTACCTCACCGAATAAAAAAGAAACTGTTTCAATCCCCTTGCTATCAGCGAGGTCTTCAATTATTCCAGCCTCAGCACCTTTAGCTGATAAAACATCTCTGGCAAGAAGCTTCAACGCATATTGAATAACTATCAATCCTTCTGCCTTATTATCACTCTGAACAAGATGCGGGATAATCAAAGATTGATGGCCTGAAATTGTTTGAGTAAAATCTGGAAAGACTTTTGATTTCGCAACAAATAAAGCCTCTGCACATGGTGCACAAATAGGAAATGCCTTAAGTGAGGATTGCTTTAAAACTCCCGGAAAGAATCCTGGCTTATCAATGTTGGCTATATTAATCCCTGTGCCACTCAAGACATTGGGGAACAATTTATCATCATGATTACAAATGCTGCATTTCCCATCAATATGCTCTATACCAGAAGCTGAATAGAAGCTCTCAGCTATTTGATTTAAGGCATAATCTGAAATTTCTTTTATTTGTCCCGGATATTTGCCATCAAT
Source organism: Nitrospinota bacterium (assembly GCA_018896985.1). GTDB lineage: Bacteria > Nitrospirota > Thermodesulfovibrionia > Thermodesulfovibrionales > UBA1546 > UBA1546. The sequence continues at coordinate 1,196 of JAHILQ010000016.1, read as the reverse complement.
TGTAATAGTAAAAACATTAAGTCCACTTTTATTGCTTTCGGACTTTTTCTTACCGTTGTAAATGCTCCAAAAGTCTTTCTCAATAATTTTGCCATTTTTCTCAACGCTGATTGATTTACTTTCAAAAACCTTTGTTATTTTTTTAAACACTTGCTTTGATTCTTTAGGTAGACCTTTGGTCTCAAGGTATCGCTTGAAATCCTCAACAGTGCTTTCTAACTTTTTATTACTCTTTGCAGCCTTCCACGTAGGTGATATATAAGCTGCCTGTGAACCAGGCGTCTTTCGGAAAACATACTGAGAAGTATCATCAGTCTTTGCAATTTTTTTAAAGCTTATCTCATCTCCGTTTATAGAAAAAACCCCTATTTCTTCATCATCAATCGTCTCAAACTGAAGCTTGCCATAAATCCCTTCTTGAATTGCCTTTTCTCGCTGCTCAAGAAACTTATCTACCGACTCCAATGCTTCATAGGTAAATTCATCGGGAAATTCCTGAATCATTTTTAGAATGCCGAGATTTCTAATCGCGTCTAACATAATTTTTCTTCATCCCCCTTCTTCCCCTTCACTCCAGCCAATATGAGTGACAGTAAACCGTGACGGTGAACGGTTGAATCATTATAACAAAAACCCGGAAATCCTGTTCCTCAAGCCCCTGCCATTCGCTCGTCGGCTTCCCTTCAACGCTATGTGCAAAAAATTCTTTCATAAGCTCTTAGCTTTCAGCTATCAGCGTTCAGAAAGCGCCTTTTTTCAGTTGAGATTTCTGATAAACCGCTCAACGTCTTTTTTACTGAGAATTCGCAAAATGACGGCACGGTTTCCTTCAAGCATATAAAACACACGATACTTGTCCACCCTGAGCCTGTAATAATTCGTCTTCGTCCCTTGGATTTTTTTTGTCAGCTTTCCTCTGGGGAAAGGGTTGTCTTTGAGCGTCTGCAATGCAAGGACAATCTTCTCACAAACACTGTCACTGAAGCTGTCAAGGTCTTTACTCGCATTGGATGAAAGGACGATCTGAAACTTATCCACGCTTCCTTTTCCTTTTTGACAGGTAATCTTCCAATGTCACGCCGCCCTTGCTCCGGTACTCTGCTTGCGCTTCTGCGAGCATGTCCTGAAGACCGGCGCTCTTTTCGAGGAGATAGTCTTCAAAGTCCTCCTCCGAGATCGCAGTGACAATTGCTCGC
>JAHILQ010000133.1 GCA_018896985.1 Nitrospinota bacterium | reverse complement strand
GGACAGACGGAGTTTATGATATTGTCGTCAACTCAAAAGAGATTACTGCTGAAATAGTGAGAAACGCCCTCGCTGATTTGGAAAAGGTTACTGATAAACAATATATTTTCTACACATCACTTTTTCGTCATTCCGCACTTGCCTGTCCTCACGGAAGTGGGGAATGCGGAATCCAGATTCATAAAATAATTCTTTGCATACCCTGAGATAGTATCTGGATTCCTGCTTCCGCAGGAATGACAACATAATAAAACAGGAATGACACCCTAACAAAATAGGCTTTTAATGTCTGCTCAATTCCGCTGCGCTGGCAGTTATACCTTTCACCTTTGCCTGCTTGCCTGTCTTCTTGGATTTCTTAAGGCTGAGATAAAGCTCATAAGCCTTCTTTGGAGTTGCGTTATCATGGACAATCGCCCTTACAGCCTGAATCATCGCAACAGGAGCTTCTGACTGGAAGATATTCCTTCCCATATCAACTCCTGCCGCGCCCATTATCATTGCATTATGGGTCAGCTCAAGCGCCTCGTATTCAGGAAGTTTTTTTCCTCCTGCCATAACAAGCGGAACAGGGCATGTCTTAACGAGTTTTTCAAAACCATCGCAGTAATATGTCTTTACAAAATGCGCTCCGAGTTCAGCGGCTATCCTGCAGCTCAGTGCAAGATACCTTGCATCACGCACCATATTCTTTCCTACTGCCGTGACAGCAAGCACAGGCATACCATAACGGTGCCCCTCATCAATCAGTTTTGTAAGATTCAGAAGCGTCTCTTTCTGGTTCTGAGAGCCGACATAGATGGAAAGCGCAACTGCCGCTGCATTTAATCTTACCGCATCTTCCATGGAAACAGTCAGCCCTTCATTGGACAGGTCTTCATCAAGAATGCTGTTTCCGCCTGATACCCTTAAGACTATCGGCGTCTCTGATATTGGAGAAACTGATGTGCGGACAATCCCTCTTGTCGGCATCAAGGCATCAGCATAGGGAAGCAATGGCTTGATTGTTTTTTCCGCATCTTCAAGCCCTGTTGTAGGCCCGAGAAAATATCCGTGGTCAACCGCAAGCATAACGGTTTTCCCGTCAGATTTAATTACCCTTGAAAGACGGTTCTTTAATCCCCAGTCATACATAAAATCCTCCTTTTTCAGTGTCTGTGTCAGTGTTCAGTAATCAGTAATCAGACACTGACACTTAAAACTGACACTGTTCACTATTCACTGTTTACTGCCTTTCTGCTCAAACAATGTCTTTACTTCATTCATAAGCTCGCTTATATCCTTAAACTGCCTGTAAACAGATGCAAACCTCACATACGCAACCTTATCAAGCTCTCTCAACGAAGACATTACCTCTTCTCCGACCCATGTGCTCTGTATTTCCTTCACTCCAAGGTTTATGAGCTTCTTTTCTATTGAATCAACAATCCCTTCAAGCGCCTCCACGCTGACAGGTCTTTTTTCACATGCCTTTTCAAGCCCTCTCAGTATCTTCGGCCTGTCAAACGGCTCGCGCCTTCCATCTTTTTTCACAACCATGGGGACTATATCTTCAACACGCTCATAAGAGGTGAAACGCTTTCCGCACTTCAGGCATTCGCGCCTTCTGCGTATCGTATCGCCTTCTTTGCTCGTCCGCGAGTCAATAACCTTGTCTTCTAAATTTCCACAAAATGGGCACTTCATAATTTAATTAATAATAACAATGCAGATGTTGTGAGAAAATTTATTTTTCGATATATTGTGCGTGATGCAAGATACACGAAGCACGATGCATAACAGAAAACCTTTTATCATGTATCATGAATCCTGAATCAAGCATCTTAAATCCTCATCGAGTTAAAGAAATTTTTGAGCAATGTCTGCATTGAGATTCTCAATATATCGGAAACCTCTTGCATATCTCCCCTGCCCTCTGCCTGAGCCTTCCAATCTTTGCCTCATCAGAGTTGTTCTTCAATGCCTCATCTATTATCTCTGCTATCCCTGTCATCTCTGATTCACCCATCCCCCTTGTAGTAACGC
>JAHILQ010000132.1 GCA_018896985.1 Nitrospinota bacterium | reverse complement strand
TAAGGAGATATGGGAAAACTCAGAACTCTTCAGGGAACTTCGTGATTTCAAAAAATATAAAGGCAAGTGCGGCTCATGCGAGTATATAAATGTCTGCGGAGGCTGCAGGGCAAGGGCTTATTCTATTTACGGCGATTATCTTGAAGAGGAACCGTTTTGTGGCTATATGCCAAAAAAATTGGAAAAGAAGGTGGAAAAATGAACGATACATTTCTTAAAGCGTGCCGCGGTGAAGAGGTGGATTACACTCCGGTATGGTTTATGCGTCAGGCAGGCAGATACCTTCCGGAATATCAGGCTGTCAGGGAGCAGGTTGATTTTCTTACTCTCTGCAAGACCCCTGAACTTGCCGCAAAGGTAACGCTTCAGCCCGTTGACATATTAGGCGTTGATGCAGCAATACTTTTTTCGGATATCCTCATCCCTGTTGAGGCTATGGGGATGCACCTTGAATTTTCGGAAAAAAAAGGACCTGTTTTAAGCGAACCTGTCAGAACAAAGTCTGCTGTTGACAGGCTCATAGCGCCGGACACTGAAGATTCAATGCCGTTTGTTCTGGATACGATAAAGATTCTAAGGAAAGAGCTTGAGAAAAAAGTTCCTCTCATCGGGTTTTCCGGCGCTCCCTTTACGCTTGCCACATACATAATTGAAGGCGGAAGCTCAAAGAACTTTCTAAATACAAAAAAGATGATGTTTCAGGGCAGAGCAGTATTTGATTATCTAATGAAAAAACTGACCAGGACAGTCATCTCATACCTTTCAAGCCAGATAATTGCAGGCGCTCAGGCAGTGCAGATATTTGATTCATGGGCAGGCATACTTGCGCCTGATGACTATAAAGAATTTGAACTTCCATATGTGAAAAAAATTGTAACCAGCCTTAAGAAGCAGCATCCTGAAACACCTGTAATCTATTTTGCGAATAACTGCGCCGGAATTATTAAAGAGGTGAAAAAATCTGGAGCTGATGTTATAGGGATTGATTGGAGGATTGATATCGCTGATGCGATAAAGAGGCTCGGCAAAAAAGTGGCTGTTCAGGGCAACCTTGACCCGTGCGCGCTTTTTTTGCCCCAAGAAGAGCTTGAGAAAAAAGTTCAGGACATGTTGTTAAAGGGAAAAAGCGCAAAAGGACATATATTTAATCTCGGGCATGGGATACTTCCAGAGACACCTGTAAAGAACGCAATTGCGGCTGTAGAAGCCGTTCATAAGTACAGCAAGAAATAAGTAATACATCCAAGAAGTTACCTAAATATGCATGGGGGAAAAAGGAGGTAAGGGTTATGCCATACGCAGCAAAGGACTATGCAAAACTCATAGGGATGGAGGGGTTCAGCGAGACGCTTCTGAAGAATCATTTCACACTCTATCAGGGGTATGTTACTAACACCAATAAAGTGTTGGATACGCTTGACCAGATGCTGAAGGACGGGAAAACCGGAACACCGGAATTTGCAGAACTCAAGCGGAGGCTTGGCTGGGAGTTTAACGGAATGAGGCTGCATGAGTATTACTTCGAGAACCTCGGAGGGAAGGGCGGTCTGGACAAAGGTGGTAAACTCGCAAAGAAACTCGCAGAGGGCTTCGGCAGTTATGAGGCATGGGAGAAGGATTTCAAGGGAACAGGAACGATGAGAGGCATCGGATGGGCTGCTCTATATCACGACAGCCAGAGCGGAAGACTGATTAATTTCTGGATAAATGAACATGACGTATCCCATCCCGCAGGATGCAGTCTAATTCTCATCATGGATGTATTTGAACATGCCTTTATGATTGACTACGGGCTAAAGAGGGCTGACTATATAGAGGCGTTCTTTAAAAACATAGACTGGAAGGCAGCTGAGGCAAGACTTAAATAAAATAATTACAGTAGGGACAACAATAGAGCATAAGAGAATGAAAATTAAATTGGACGCTTCGGATTTTAAAGAAAGGAAATGCGGAAGAGGGACATGTTATCATAATCAATGAACATAGTCTGTCAGAACAGGAAGGCATACCACGATTATCACATAGAGGAAAAAACAGAGGCCGGCATTGCCCTTTTGGGGACAGAGGTAAAATCCCTAAGAGAAGGGAAGGGGAATCTGAAAGACAGCTATGTTCTTGCAAAGGATAGCGAGTTCTTTCTTATTAATTGTCACATCAGCCCTTACAGCCACGGCAACATCACAAATCATGAACCGCTAAGAACGAGGAAACTGCTCCTGCACAAAAAAGAGATAGAGAGATTAAGAGGGCAGGTGGCGCAAAAAAGTTACTCGCTTATCCCTTTAAAGATATATTTCAAAGGCTCTCTTGCAAAGGTTGAGATAGGGCTTGCAAAAGGCAAGAGGCAGTATGAAAAAAGGGATGCTATCAAGAAAAAAGAAGCTGACAGAGAGATAGAAAGGGCGATGAAAAGCAGGTAAGCAAGATGCAGGTTTTGCAAAATCTTGTATCGTGCATCATATATCCAACCTTTGTGATGACAGATATGCTAAAATAAAACATAGAGTTTGTCCTCGGGGGCGAAAGGGCTCGACGGGGGTTACGAGGCTTAGGCGGCATGTCGTGGCTCCATCACCACGTAAAAAGGTGGAAAAAAACACAAAAGCCAACAACGAACTGGCACTTGCTGCTTAATTAAAGCGGCACGCTGCTCCGAGATTGCCTGTGTTTTGGATGCAGCGAAGGCAGCAGGCTGGTCTCAGGTCTTTCTCCTGAACCTGAGGCGAGATAAAAGGAGATGGGGTGATAAAATAGCCCGTTTGCCGGCGGTTCATCATCCGAGATTAAGTAGGCAGAACAAACATGTAGAAACCTGAGAGTAGTGCTTTCGGACGCGGGTTCAATTCCCGCCGCCTCCACCAATCAATATTATCCTTGTCATATTTTTCAGCCTTGGTTACAGCCTCCATCTAAAAATTCTCCCAATGTTTCTTATGTAAAGTAAGATATTGAAAATAATGGCGGGAAAGGATTAGTATTTAGGTATTCTTGGAATAAGGAGAAAAAGTATTAAACAGAAAGGGATACCTTATTACGGATATAAGCATATGATGACACTCCGGCAATTTTCAAAAAGGCCTGAAAACATCCCAGCCATTGTATCATGGTATCTGGCCGACCTCGGCGAAGCGCGGGGAAAACAGGAATTCTTTACCAAGCAGGCCCCACAGAGGCTTAAAGTTCTGAGGGAGCACGCGCTGATAGAGAGCGCTGTCTCATCTAACCGCATCGAAGGTGTAACCGTTGATCAGAAACGTATTCGCACTATTGTGCTCGGCAAATCACACCTGCGTGACCGCGATGAAGAAGAAGTAAGGGGATATCGTAACGCCCTCAAGCTCATTCATGAACAGACCGCAAAACTGCCGGTTTCAGAAGACACTATCCTGTGGTTGCATAAACTGGCGAAGGGCGATATCTGGGATGCCGGAAAATACAAGGAGAAGGACAGCGACATCATTGAGAAGAACCCTGATGGGACATTTCGTGTTCGCTTCAAGACTGTCTCCCCTTCAAAGACCCCTGCATATATGGCAGAACTGATTGACCTGTGGAATGACTGTATTCGTGAACGATGGGTGCATCCCCTGATAGCTCTGGCAGCTTTCAACCTCGATTTCCTCTACATTCATCCCTTCCGTGATGGAAACGGCAGGGTTTCAAGGCTGCTTCTTCTGCTTCAGTGCTATCATCTCGGCTATGATGCAGGCCGTTACATCAGCATCGAACGGATCATTGAACAGAGTAAAGACCGCTACTATGAAACATTGGAGCAAAGCTCGTGGCACTGGCATGAAGGCAAGCAAGACCCATGGCCATACATAAACTACGTCCTCTTCACGCTCAAGACCGCTTACCGCGAATTTGAGGAGCGGGTTGGACAATTGAGGTCGCCGAAAGGTGCAAAGACCGAGATGATAACAGCGGCGATTGAAAAAACTCTTGGCCCGTTTCGCATTGCCGATATCCAAACGGAATGCCCAAGTGTGAGCATAGACATGATTCGGCAGGTTTTGAAAAAGCTGCGGGAATCCGGACAGGTTGTGTGCCTCGGACGGGGACAGAATGCACAGTGGCAGAGAAAGATAAAAGGAATTAGGTAATATCTATTTAAATGGGTAATGAATTAGGTAATATATAACATCCCCAAGTTTTGTGGCTTTTTAGATATGGTTTAAGGATATGTCCATGACGTGGACATATCAATATCGAGGACTGGGCGGTGAGGGGAAGGGGATAGAATTAAAAATGTGGGAAATGTCCCCAAGTAAGAACTTTATTAAAATGGGCGCTGACCCTATTATTTTTGCTAAGAAGGGTATTTAATAAGCTAAGGGATAAGGCTCGAAAGAGGCGGAAAAGGGCGTTTTTGTAACGCAGAGGGGGAAAAATTAGAGGTTAGCATTCAGCCAAAAGACTGAAGAACCTTTCACGAGTCATTCCGGCAGACCTCATCAGCCCCTTGATAATATCCAAACCAACTGAATTATACGTTGGAATAATGAGAGGCCTGTTGCGTCCGCTTTTAAAATAAGCCCTGTGTGAGCTTTCAACCCTATGAAGTGAATATCCGTCTTTAGTAAAAATGCAGTCAAGTTTTTTCCAGTGAAGCGGTGTCAGGCGTGGCATAAAGCTTGCGCCGGCACGCTGAAAGGAATAGGGATGTTTACATAGCGGTGGTCATTGGGAATTTTATTGATAACTGCCCTTGAAAGCTTAAAGCCGCATTCTCTTAAAACCGCTTCAAGCGTGCCTTTTTCAATGCAGGTTATCAAAAACAGTTTCATAGCTTCCTCTATGTTCTTTCGCGCCTCAACTTTTGTCCTGCCCTGACTCCAAACATCGAGAGGCGGACAGCATACGACAAAAATATCAGCTTTCTTTTTCATTGATATAGGAAGCTTTACTTCAAGATATGCCTTTGCCATTTTTTCCCTCCACTCAAGCTTAATAATAGTATACATCAAAACACATAATGTCAAGAGAGGTAACTTCTTTATTTAGGTTGTTGGAGGTTTGTCTGTTATTTCCTGTGCTGGCTGTTCTATTACAGGTGATTCCTCTTTCTCTTTGCTTTCTCTTCTATCCCGCCGTTTCAGGCATGTTTTAACTATCTCGTAAAGTTCATTGCTAAAATGCCCGCTGACCCTATTATTTTGACCCTATTATTTCTATTATTTCTATTCCATTCAGTTTCTTTTTAAACTATAAATAAAAATGGGTGCAAATTACAATTCCCCCTCAAACGCCTTATCCAGTCGGAATCACTCGCAACGAGAATATTGGCATCCAAAATGGAAATTAATTTACACAATTTATGAGGTGGTCCCTTACAGTATAGCTGATTGCCTCCACCTTCTATTAAAATTTTCAATTAAAGCCTCTACAATATTTTTGCTCGAGTCTTTGTTAAGAACAATAGCAAAAGATTCTTTTGTGCCCAAATCCTTAATACTATGTCCTAAAACAACTAAACGATCAGATGAGATAATATACCTATCATGAATATCTGGATGCGGATAACTTTTAAACTCTATTTTCGTATGCTCTGATTTAAAATCTTTGAGTTCACGTAAGAATCGTTCCCTTTCTTTGTCTCTTAAATTCTCTACTCTAGTTAGAAACTTAATATCTCTATTTTTGAGATTACTTAAGATATCTAAAGTTCTTTCGCCACAATAGGGATCAACAATTCTCAATTCCCCTGTTAAATTACCTAAAATATTTTTTGACAGAAGTTTTTTGCTCGTGTAATGCTTATCTGGCTCAAAATATAAAACTTCTATAGCGCCCTCTTTAATCTGTGAAATTATATAATCTTTACCTGGTTTCATAATCTTGTAATAAACTTTTCTATCCTCTTGATATGTGTGGATTTTGTCTCCTGCTCTATTTAAGGAATTAGTAATAGCTCTCTCATCAATGCTAATTTCTTTAATATCCCTAATAATTAAAGCTATTTCCTCAGCTGATAACCTTTTTATTCCTAATTTCTCCTTTGCTACCGATAGAACCCATAGACTCTTTTCAAGTGGCGTATTGTAGCTATAAAAGTCTGGGAAATCAGATGTGTCAATTTCCATAAATTGTTTTAGAAGTTCTCTTATGCTATTTCTCTGTTTTGAAACCATTTTCGACATATTTCTCTCCAGAATTAGTTAAAGTCCATGCTGTAAAATTGTCCTTTTTCCCCTTCGCTTCCATCATTAAGCCTTTCTTGATATTTTGATTCACTTTATCATTTATGTTCTCTGGAGGCATCTCTTTAGCATTTCCAAAACCAGATTCTAAATCACTTTTATTAAAAGAAGATAAGCCTTCATGCTTTTCAAGGTAATAACCTATAGTCAGAGTTTTTTGAACATCACCCTTAGGACTTTTTGATAGGATAAATTCCTTAACAGAGATTTCCTTTTTAACAGCTTCTGGTTTGACATGGAACAAACTCTCCAACTGTGATATCCTCTTCTCATGTTCCTTTAATTTTTTTATTACTTCAGTGATTTCTATATCAGACATCACCATGCCCTCCTTTTTAAATATACTTTTTCATCTTCTTCTCTATATGTTTCAGGGTTTTTTCAATCCAATTTACAGAAATACTATGATGTGTGTACTTCCCTTTTTTAATTTGCTTTATCTTGTTCTCTTCTCGAAGTCCTTTTAACCATGGCAGCAAGGAGCCTGAGGGAATGCCGAGTTCATTTAATAATTCATTATTTCCGACATCATCGGTGGCTGCAAATCCAGCTTCCTTAGCATATAATTTTCCAATAAGATAAAGTAAAAGCTGTTCCTTACCATTTAACTTATCCTTAGAGAGAACATCAACTTTCCCATCCTTAGTTATTCTGATAAATTGTTTAGCCAAATCAAAATTTTTCTCAAGAGCATTAGAATAATCAACAGTCATTTCTTCAATTATTTTCTTTTTGAGACTATTTTCTTTTTGAGATTCCATTTGCGTCACCTCTATATAATATTTATAATTAATATAATAATTATAATATAACTAATATTAAATGTCAAGGGATCCTTTAATATGGTCAATAGGAAGTTCAGGGCTGGGATTGGCTTAAAAGGCAGGAGGGCTTTTTGATAGGGTGGCTTTTTCATCTGCAGACAGATAAAGTTGGGAAATAAAGATAGCGCCTCTGTTGCCGATAAAAATCCTTGGTAGTTATGCAACTTGAAGCTTCTTTTCCATTAATTTAAGCACATCCTTAAACATACGCGATGCCTAAAAAAGTTCTACACCTATAAGATTTCCATTGCCATCGAGCTCCATGTTAACTCCAGGAGAAAGTTCTACAACCTCTGCTTCTTCTCCCTCTTTTGCGAGATAGAGAATATCTTCTTCATCATCATAAAAGACCTTAAAATCATCCATTAAAGCCTCCTCCACCTGCCTGTTTTTACTCTATTATCTTTCTGTCCCTCTTTTAAAGGATGTATTGTCAGAAGTCTAACATCTACTTCTTCATGCTTATATGCTACCATGACATCCCGCTCCTTGTCATGTATTACAACTTTAGCCACTGCTATTGAATGCCCTGTTAAAGTATCCATGAATCTTTCCTCTGCCTTTTCAAAGATTTATTGAGGCAAATCATAATCGATCTTCCTTAAGATAAGTCTCGTTTTAAGATGTTTTGAATATTTTATTTGCATTCTAAATCATGCCTTTTCTTACAACTTTTTATTAAAAACCTTATCCAGAATGCCCGGCGTCAGGGCCTAAAGATTTTTATCTCACCCAAACAACTCCCCCTGCAACTTTTGCAAAATCTTGTTTTGCAATTTCTGGCTGGTGATGGAGGAGATGTGGTCTGTGATTATCTGATCTATTTTTTCCTTGAGGGCTTTGAGTTCAGGAAGAATTTTTGAAATGTATGATTCATCCTGAGGAACTTCTACTTCATCAATGCCCGATTCAAGCCATAGCTTCAAATATTCAGCTTCTGCCTCAGACTGACATTCTATATGGTCCTTGCCTGAAACCAATAGCCATCCGCTGCCACCCAGAAAATCTTTCCTAACCTGAATCTCCTTTTTGGGATGAAATAGCGTTACTGTTTTAAGATTCTTCTGATTAAGGATTTTCTCTCTATAAAAATATCCAAGCAGTTTGTCTCCAAGCTTTTCTTTTATTGTCTTTGTTAAAAGCTCAACATCTACGCCTTCTGTTGTTTTACCCTTTTTATCAACGCTCTTCGCTTTTTCTATCCTTGATTTCACAAGATCAACAACTGCACGATAAACCTCAAGCTGTTCGTCATCGGTTAAACCAAGAATATCGCCCATGATGATTTTATCCAGTTCACGGCGATCGGGTTTGATTTTATCGAGAGTTACTTCATCAGGATTATTAGACCCAAGTTCATCAAAGATTGAAGAAATTGGACGGTCAAGAAACCCCTTAAAGGCTCGACTATTTTCTACATCATATTTACGCACATCAACAATTAACATAGCGGCTGCTTCGTATGTCATGTTATCAAGCGCCCCTTCCCCAAGGTTTACTCTACCGAATAGTTCCACAATCAAGGCGGCTATAGTGGAGTTTAAATAAAGAAATAGCTTATTTTTATAAGTTTTGTTGTGCAAATAAATTGCATAAAATCTATCGCTTGAAAATAACTTATAGGCATTTAATGGTGCCAAAACCCTCTCGTTAAAGGCTTTGAACCAAAGACCATCCGGCGGTTGTTGATGCCCCAGATTGTACCATGGATTTCGACTTTGACATGTAGGTCTTTCATGGAAGCCTTTTCGTTCTCCTTCTTTTAAATAACGAAGAACGTTGGTACTTTTTAAACTCTTTTTATCTTTGTGTATTATCAGTACTCTTTGCTTCAATTCTCCCGGCTTAACCATGATAGATTTACATTCCTGTGGGCTTTTAATTACATAGTTCGGCACCCAATTACCATTTTCATCCTTGTGCATCCAGAACTCTTTCTCAATGCTTTTTTTCTCAATTTCTTCTTCCGTCAAATAGAAAAATTCATTTGCACCTGTTTTTATGCCAAACCTTACCTCTGCAATCTCTTTCAGCGGAACAAGCTTATCTTTTCCCTTCTCAAGAATCGTGAAGAATATTTCTGGCGCTCTGATATACTTGCCCCATTTTGCGCCGGTGTATTTGTTTTCTTCTGAATCAAAACCCTCATCCCAGAGTTCACTCTGTTTCTTAGTATAAATCCTGTAATCCTCGGTCTGATAGAAATCATTGTGGAAGAGAATTGTCTTTACAAGATTATCAATAGCATTGAAACGATTTCGTTCTTCTTCCCATGTCTTCTGGGCAGCGGGAATGAAGTGCCTTACAGGTTTAAAGAGATTTACGAACCTTACAAGGTTTTCATCCCTTGCCTTCTGGTCAATACATTTTTCGAGTATAACTATACAGGTGTTCACATCCGCTGCCTCAAACCAGCGTTCTACCTTTGATTCTATAATAGCGACAATCTTATAGTTTCTCAGGAAGAACTCCTGAATTCCCTTCCCATAATCAACATCCAGCCATGAATTTGAGACTATATACCCAAATCTCCCGCCATCTTTCAAAAACTTTGTTCCATGAATAAAGAAATATGCATGAATCCCTGCGCGTTTAGAAATATCTGCAATCTTTCTTGCTCCGTCGTAAAGTGCGCTCTCTATCAGGTCTTCTTTATATCCTGCCTCTTTAGAAATCTCCTTTATCTCTTCCTGTCTCGTATAAGGCGGATTCCCGACAATGCAGTCAACAGTTGAGGGATATAGAATTGATACCTTTTTCTTATCTGGTGAGACTATCTCTTTTCTCCTTTTAGAATCTTCAAATCCGGCATGATGTCTGAAGGCAAAGAAATCTTCTTTTATTATCTGGGGATAATTCTCCCGAACGCTTAAGTCCCTTAATGCAAGGTTTATTGTCGAAAGATGTGCCGGAAATTTTGCAATATCAAACCCCCAAAGGTCCTTTAGCATCTCATTATGTGAAAGCCTCTGGTTCATAAGCCTCTTATGTTTATATGCCCTTACAAGAAAAGTCCCAGCACCGCAGGAAGGGTCAAGAACTGTATCCCTTTCGTTCTTAATGCAGAATCTGAGGATTAAATCAACAATATCAGCGCTTGTGAAATACTGTCCAAGGTCATGCCTCTCATCAGGAGGAATCAACATCTCAAAGATTCTTCCGATGATATCAAAGTCAATCTCGGCAAATCTGTATTTGCTCAAGGAATCAATAAGGTCTTTTATCTCCTTAACAACCTCTTTGCTGTCAGGGAACGCGATTTGGTCTATGAAATCCGTGTCATAGACGGTCTCATAATCTATTTCCCTAAGGATATAGTTGAAATGGCTTTGAAGTATGTCCTTGAGAAGACCTCCCTTTGTAAGGTCTTCTGGGATTGTGATGGTCGGGATATCAGGGTTTCTGGACTTAAGGACATCATAGAAAAGGATTTTGTTCACAAGAAGATATGCCGTCTGTCGTGCAACCTTCTCATAATCGTTTTCACTGTCAGTAAAACTCCACTGTTGTTCAACAAACCATCTTCTCAGATTTTTTCTGAATTCAGAGTCTTTATGTACTGCATCTCTGATAATCGGCCTGTAAAATCTGGACAGGCGATGGACTTTGTAGTGAAGCCTGAATATCAGATGTTCATCTACGGGGTTTAGCGGCTCAGGTTTTCTTTTCGTGTGTATCTCTACGAGTTCATTAAGGAATGATTCAAGATTTCTGATGATGGTATTCTTAAATTGCGGCTCATCAATTGTATTAAGGTCGTATATTTCCGAAAGGTGGAATTCATTGACAATCTGGTCTTCTTCACGAGCCATGTTATTAACTTTTTCAGTGTTAAACCAGATGAGTTTCTGAAAATTTGATGTAACAAAATACTTTGCTTTTCTTTTAGCAGCTTTTTTTCTTGCAGGTTCTTTCAGTTCTGCTTCATCGTAAGGGTCAAAATATGGGCGTTTAAATTCAGCGATTAAAAGCACGTCTGTTGACAGAGGGCTTTCGTAAAGGACTATATCAGGATATTTATCATCAGTCCCCTTTGTTTCAACCTCTGCCTTGCCGAGTGGCAGAGCCTTGTCCTCAATAATCCTGTTAATCCATTCTGTAATTTTAGCAACACAGGTTCTTTCTGTTTTTGAATCGGTTGAATCGAATGGTGAGGAGAGCTTTATTGATTTTTTGGCAAGCTTTGTCTTCTTCATCAAGCTGCTGCTTTTTCTTTGCCTTTAAGCTCGTATAATATTCCCTTCGGCTCAGATATTTGTTCGGAGGCATCGAGAATTTCCATAGAGACTATTTTCCCGTCATAGCCGTAATCAATAATTACTCCTTCTCTTACCTCATCGCTTTCAGCTATCTTGTCTTCTCTAAAGATAAGGCTTAGGGTATCGGTTTCAGGGTCAAAAATTACTCTCATCTTAATCTCCTTTCATCCAATATTTACTTGTTTTGGATGTTTTATAAGCTGTTATAACATGGAATGCTTCTGACATCTCAATCCCTATAACCCTCAAAAGCATTTCTTTGTTCTCAGCGTGATCATAGTATTTATTCTGGACTATTACTCGCCCCTTTTTTGAGAGCAATTTCTGCTGGGGATTCTTAACAACAGATTTTATAAGCTCTTCTGTAATACCCCTTCGCTTTGCCTCAAAACTTGCATGTTCTTTAATTATTACTTCCAATAGTGAGTTCCTTTATGTTTTATATTGAATTGTCAGTTTTTTTATTCTTTATTATAGTCTTTTAAAACCTGATTAACAATCCTTTTTGCAATCTCAAAGGCAGCAGCTATTTTTATAATTTTTCTGTCACCGAGCCCTTTGAATTCAAGGAACTTTTCAAGCGGCTGGTTTGCCATCCCTTTGAATGAGCCAAATTTATTGAGGATTTCTTCGGCTATTTTCTCTGCTGATTTTCCTTTTGTGCCTGTGGAGATGAGAATTGAAAGGAGTTCGGCATCTGTTAATGACTCAGCGCCAAGTTCTCTTAGTTTCCCGCCCAGATGTGTCCATGTTTTCATAAGATTCTCCCCCAGAATTTCCCTTAAATATTAAAATCTTTCAGCAAGAATTGCAATAGAGGAATGGGTTGGTTTACAACTATCAGCCATAAATAACAAAATCGCTCTCAGGTCTTAAATTCCGCCATCTCAAGAATCTGAAATTCCAGCCCCTCTTTACCTTCCATTTTTTCAACTTCCTCTGTCTGTTATAAAGGGCACAGAAACGGGGTCAGCACGTTAAGATATGACATTCAGGCAGGAAAAAGTGTCAGGCACATTTTTCTGCGGGCAGGGGCAGGAGGGTAAAAAGCAACAGACTGTTATATAATAAGGCACAAGGCTTTCCGGAGGTGTAAGATGAGAGAATTTAAACGGATAACATTCAACAAAGATATCATGGGCGGGCAGGCGTGCATAAGGGGAATGAGAATCCCCGTTTCCCTGGTAATAAACCTCGTTGCAAATGGCATGACTACAGGAGAGATATTGAAAGAATATCCCGACCTTGAAGCTGATGATATAAGAGAGTCATTGCAATATGCTTCTTGGCTTGCAAAAGAAGAATTGCACCCGGTAGGTTAATCGGCGTTATGAAGTTTCTCGCAGACATGGGGATTTCACAAACAACGGTAGACTGGTTAAGAAGACAAGGGTTTGATGCCATCCATGTCAGGGATTTGAATATGCATCGTGCTTTAGATGCCGCCATTGTTGAAAAGGCGACTGCATGGAAGAAATTAAAATCAGCAAAATAATCCGCTCAAAAAGAAAAACGATTGCGCTTGTGTTAACGCACGATGCAACGCTTGTTATTCGAGCGCCGTTTAAAACCCCTGTTGATTACTTGGAAAATCTGGTTAGTAAAAAACGTGACTGGATTAGAGCAAAGTTGCTGGAAATAAAGAGCAGGCCCAAGCCAAAAGCTAAGGAATTTGTAAATGGAGAGTCGTTCTTTTGTCTCGGAAAGAGCTATAAGTTGAAAATCCTTGATGGTTTTGGTGTTGATATTGAGCTTAAAGATAATCTGCTTTTATCTCTGGAAAAAGTACCTTATGCAAGGGATGTTGTGATAAGGTGGTACAAATCGGTCGCGGAAAAGAAGATAAAAGAGCGCTGTGAGTGGTATTCAAGCCTTACCGGATATAAGCCGCTCTCAATCAAAATCACTGGCGCTCAAAGAAGATGGGGCTCAAGCGGATCAAAAGGAACGGTAAATTTTAGCTGGCGTTTGATAATGGCGCCGCTGGAAATAATTGACTATGTAATTGTGCATGAACTTGTGCATTTGGAACAAAGAAACCATTCAAGATTATTTTGGGATAAAGTAAAAAGCATCCTGCCTGATTTTAAGGAAAGGCAAAAGTGGTTGAAGGATAACGAAAGGACTCTGAGTATTTAAAGGAAACCAGAGCGGAAAAATTAGCAAAAGTTCCGGAGAAGATCTGCTTATTTCCCCTCTCTCAAGGTAAGATACCCTGAAAATATTATCAGCAGTCCTCCGATAATTGAGCCTTTTCCCGGCAATTCATTAAAAAAAACTATGCTCAAAAGTATAGCGCTGACAGGTTCAAGATAACCAAGAATGGCAGTCCTGTTGGCAGTAACAATCTTTAGTCCTTTAAAATATAAGACAGGAGCTATTGTAGAATGCACTATTCCCATAAAAATAAAACTCCACAGAGCATTTACAGGGAACTCTCTGATAAACGGCGCCAGCATAATTGCGATGACAGAGTTGGACAAGAAATTCAGAACAAGAGGGTTAAATTCCCTGGAATGAATTCTCAGCAGTATTACAATCACAGCATAGGCGAATCCCGAGAAGGTTCCAGCTATTATGCCTGTTGCGTGGTTTCCCTCAAATGAAAGCCCCTTAAACATAGTCAATAACCCTATGGAAGCTGTAACAATAGCAATGAAAATTTTTATCGTTAGTCGCTCTTTTAAAAAAAAATGCGCAAGAAAGGCAACAATTATAGGCGCAGTATAGTGTGTAAGCACCGCATTTGCAATAGTTGTATGTTTAAAGGCGTAAAAATAGCTGAAGGTATTAAGGAGAGAAACGAAACCGATTAGAAGAGGGTATTTTATTTTTTTTATAGAGGGGATGTCTTTTCTGTATTTTTTGTTTGAGAGAATTGCGGCCTGAAAGATCAGAGAAACTATAACAGAATAAAAAATGAGCACATGAACAGCTACGCCTGACAGTCTGACAATTATACCAAGACTGCTCCACAGGAATATGGCAAGCAGAATATAAATAGAAGGCTGCAGCCCGTTCATTGAAAGTCAATATCCTCCGTATAAAGCATAGGTAACATTTTAACATAAAGCCTGCTCGCGGCTGAGAATGTTTTCCCTGCCCGTGATTGACAAACTTTTGCATTTCTTTTATGTTTAATAACCATGCGATTGCCGGAGTGGATAAAAGTAAAAAGCCCTATAGGGGTTCATGATACAAAACAGATTTTAAGGAATCACCGCCTTTCAACTGTCTGCGAGGAGGCGCGATGTCCTAACATAGGCGAGTGCTTTGCAAAACCTACGGCGACTTTCATGATTATGGGTTCTGCATGCACAAGAAACTGCGGGTTCTGCTCTGTAGAGTCCTCTGCTCCAGAGTTTCTTGATGAAATGGAGCCTGAAAGGGTTGCTCTGGCTGCAAAGGATATGGGATTGAAGTATGTGGTTGTAACCTCTGTTACAAGGGATGACTTGCCTGACGGCGGCGCCAAGCATTTTGCCGAGACAGTCAGGGCAGTAAAAAAACATCTTCCCAAGACAACGGTGGAAGTTCTCACGCCTGATTTTAAAGGTGATTATAACTCACTGAAGACTGTTCTTGATTCTGCGCCCGATGTCTATAATCATAATGTAGAGACTGTGCCAAGGCTTTATCCATATGTAAGGCCTCAGGCAAATTACGAAAGATCCTTAAATGTTTTACGAAATGCAAAAAAGATTGCGATTGATATTAACGCAAAATCAGGGCTGATGGTAGGGCTGGGCGAGACTTTCAATGAGGTC
>JAHILQ010000131.1 GCA_018896985.1 Nitrospinota bacterium | reverse complement strand
TCAAATTACCAGCATCGGGACGAAAGACTTATGGCAGGGATACCTTACCAACTAAAAAGGGCAGGAGCTTATAAAAAAGGCAGACTAACTTTAAACAAAAAACAGGATTAGGGGCTTGACTTTGTTAAACCAGCCTGACCCCGAATGGTTCTCAAGCACCAATTCATTCCGCGCGTACTGACAACGCAACACTTTTCAGATTCGCCAATGCCAATAGGCTTAAAGCCCGTGGTCACCAAGCAGCGCATATTGAGACAATACAATGCACCGCGTTGTTAGTGAGGCTTTTTTTCTTTTTTCAATTGTCTTTTCTCTTTAAGTGTGTGCTGTGGTTTTTTCTTTTCACTTGCTTTTTTCTTGCTTTTTTCTTTACTCATTGGATGCCTCCTTTATAGTAGTATCGTTTATTCCTCCAAGGTTTTCAACAGGACAACGTAAAAGATTATATAGGTTCTCTGCCATATCGTACATTTTAGCATGCGTGACAGTAACTGTCTAATTCCACCTCCTACCACCACCATTGATCCAGATCATCACCCTGCTGAGTACAAGGGCCGACCAGCATATGGAAAATAGGGACACCGGCTCTCTACCATGGCAGCTTCGGCTTCATGCGGCTTATTGAAACGTATAATAACCGCGTTGATGCGGCTGAGACTGATAGGTGATGTTGGTTGAGATACCGGGGAATTTGTGATTAACAGGAAATAGTAAGAGGAGGGACACTTCCCATATATTTTATTTATTCATAAAGAAGATTTTCTATCTAAGATAATATGGGAAGTGTCCCTTTTAACTATTCTTTCCGAAGAAAAACAGTCTGCGACATCCACATTGAATCAGGCAATAAACGCCTTAAAATTCTATTACGGCACAATGCTAAAGAAGAAATTTTTATATGAGATTAAAAGACCCCGCAAGGATAAAAAACTGCTTGTTGTTTTAAGTAAAGAAGAGATTGCCAAAATCCTGTCATCTGTGGATAATATCAAACACAGGGCTATTCTGATGCTGGTATATTCTGCTGGATTAAGGGTAGGAGAAGTGGTAAGATTAAAGCCAGAAGATATTGACAGCCAAAGGATGCTGATACATATCAAGGGAGCTAAGGGAAGGAAAGACAGGTATACAATACTCTCAGGGACAGCACTGGAAGCCTTGCAGGAGTATTGGAGAAAATACAGACCTAAAAATGGCTTTTTGAAGGGGCAAGGAACGGGCGGTATTTATCCACAAGGGCAGTAGAAAAGATATTCCATTATGCCTGTGAAAAGGCCAATATCAGGAAAGAGGTTACTGTTCACACACTGAGGCATAGTTTTGCAACCCACTTGCTTGAAGGAGGAACAGACTTGAGGTATATTCAGGAATTATTGGGGCACAAAAGCTCAAAGACAACGGAAATTTATACACATGTAAGTAATAAGGCTCTTATGAAGATACGAAACCCGTTAGATCAGATTTTTGAGGAGAAAGGAGGTGGTTAGTCCATAGGTGGAATAGACGACTACGTCGCCTATCCATCCAAAATTGAACAAAAAGCGACATTAGCAATAAAAAAATTATATGAAGAAAGGGAGGTGATATCATGAAGTTTGAACTAAATTGGGAAAATTTGGGGAATATTAGGGAAGGAAGGCCAACCTTTGGTACCGACTGCCCTGTTCTTATGTATCGCCTGTTACAATTTAGCTTAAGGAACGTAATTGAGACAGAATCTGGCGAAGGCAAAGGTGGGGAATACCTTTATAAAGCTGGTGAACTTGTAGGACGATTGATACACAAAAAATTTTTGGCCGATATAAAAGATACAGATGAATTGTTCACTAAGCTTGCTAATTTATTATACGAGCTCAAAGTGTGCATACTCAGAGTGGAGAAGTCTTATCCCGACAAAGGTGAATTTGTACTTACAGCGTCAGAAGACCTGGACTGCTCTGGTGTGCCTGAGATAGGTTGGCCAATTTGCCAATTTGACGAGGGTTTTGTGGCTGGTATCCTATCGGTCTTTACAGGAAAGCATGCAGTTGCGAAGGAGGTTGACTGCTGGGCGACAGGAGAGAGATTTTGTCGTATAGAGGCTAAGGTCGAATAAATTGTCAATATTTCATGGGGATTTGACCAGTCAAATCTCTACGATAACAGATCAATATTGCCGTCGCATTTTACATGCAGTAAGATAAAAAGCTGTTCGATTGTATACCCTAAAAGTTATTCTTATGAAAAATAGAAACTATGATTATGATATAGAGACAATAATTAATAGTCTTGATCAAATACTGAATGGAAATTATAGAATCCATATAGATATAGATCCTCAGAGCGAGCTTAGAGAGATAGCAGAAAAAATCAACAATATTTCTGATGATTTACTATTGTCTTTTTCGGCTGTTAAAAAAATATCTCAAGGTGACTTTTCCT
>JAHILQ010000130.1 GCA_018896985.1 Nitrospinota bacterium | reverse complement strand
TAAAGGGCATAAAAAAGGAGTAAAGCAGAATGGGAATTGAAAAATTATCTTTCTTGCCCCGACCGCTCGGGGTGAAAAAAGCGGTAGGACAGCCAGCCGTCAGCAAAGTTTCATCAGAATGGACATGGAATGACCATTCTGGGCAAATCAAATGCAGGATAAGCTCTTTACGCATGAGATATATGGTCAACCCGGGACTGTATGCTGTTGGTGAGCCCAGTGGAGAATCAGATGTTTTTGTAACCGCAAACTACAAGCTGAGTTTTGACATAGTGAGAAGGGAATTAAAAGGGCTGAATGCATGGATGAGCCTGTCTTTTTCCTCCGCAGACGCGGCTAATGATGTGTTTTTCTCTTCTAATGCCTTTTCAAGGTGCGCTATCTCTTTTAGGGCATTTAAAAACCTTTCTCTTATGATCTGAGTATTAAGCGGTTCTGCGACCTGTCTGTGTTTGGGCTGGGCGCCGGACGGCTCGCGTGTATGGAGTCTGTTTATCAAGCCTTCAGGAGTTATATCTTCAAATTCTCTGTCATCCATTTACTTTTGCTCCTTATAATTACGCATATAATCCTTACAGCTCTACGAGTCGTAGACCATCCGGTCAAAAAATTATAACTATCCACATGTTCTGTTGTCAACAAGATGCCCGAGCATCAGGGGTATGGGCGACAGCGTGCATGTTGAGTTTTTATAGGTAATGATATTATCATACTACTATGCCTGCAGCTTTGAAAAAGTAATAAAGATTGATCCGTCAAATAATAGGGCGGTGGAGGGTCTTCGGAATATCCCTGACTGAGAAGCGGTAATTTTATAAATTTAAGGCTGGGACAGTTAACTTGTGGAAAATTTTTTGAAAGCGCTGATTAATACCTTTATCCCTATTTTTGTGGCAATAGATATTTTTGTTGTTCTCCCCATTTTCATATCAATCACAGAAGGCATGTCAAAAGCTAAGAGCAATGCAATTGTCAGAGAGTCCATACTTACAGCCCTTGGGGTGAGCCTTGCATTTATTGCCTTGGGAGAGGCAATATTCCGGGTACTCGGCATTACCGCAGATGATTTTAAGATTGCCGGCGGACTGGTGCTTCTTGTCTTTGCAATCCTTGACATAGTAAAACACAGCGAGGAAAGAAGAAAACCCTCAGGCAAAATGGGTATGGGTATTGTACCGATAGCGGTCCCATTGATTATAGGCCCGGCAGTGCTTACCACTCTTTTAGTGCTTGTTGACCATTACGGCATTTTGCCTACGATTGTATCTCTTGTATTAAACCTTGTTGTTGTGTATTTCTCGTTTATCAAGGCTGAGGCAATTACGAAATTGTTCGGCAGGGGTGGGATTACAGCAATATCAAAGATAATGGCTATATTACTTGCATCAATAGCTGTTATGATGATACGCATTGGGATAGAAAACATAGTGAAGCGGTGAGCTATTCCTTGAAGATAACCGCCTTTGCCTTTTCTTTTGCTTCAATATTTTTTGCAAGTGTGGCAGCCTCTTTCTTATTCTCAAACTTGCCGATTAGAACTCTGTAAAGTGTTTCCTTATCCTTTAAATTCAAATGTCAATCCCCTCTATTCTCTTAAGCCCAGCATCCTGAGCCATCCTTATCGCATCCCTGTATTCCCTGTCCGTAATCCTTCTGTTCAGGGGAGGAGTCTCAAATGCCCTGAAGCACGGATGATACTGATTCATAATATTTATGTAGGTATTCTTTGATATCTCTTCTGCAATAAATCTGACCACACCTTCTGTGCCTGCAATGCCCTCAGGCAGTACAAGGTGTCTGACAAGAAGTCCTTTTTTTGCAACCCCGTTCTCTATTACAAGGTCTCCGACCTGTCTGTGCATCTCTTTTATTGCAGCCTTTGCAGTGTCAGGATAGTCTCCTGCAGAGGAATATTTTAATGACATCTCAGAGTCTGAGTATTTGAAATCAGGCATGTATATATCCACTATGCCCTCAAGCAGCTTTATGACACGTAGCGATTCATAGCCCCCGCAGTTATAGACTATAGGTACAGAGAGCCCTTTACCTTTTGCTGTTTCAAGCGACCTGAGTATCATCGGCACCTGATGTGTAGGTGTTACAAGGTTAATGTTATGGCAGCCGCTGTTCTGCAGTTCAAGCATTATTAACGCAAGTTTTTCAAAGGGTATTTCCTCTCCTTCTCCGAAATGGCTTATAGTATAATTCTGACAGAATATGCAGCCGAGGTTGCAGTTCCCGAAGAATATTGTTCCTGAGCCGTGTCTTCCAACAAGCGGACTCTCCTCGCCGTAATGCGGACCCCAGCTTGATACGAATGGTTTATCGCCTGTTCTGCAGAATCCTCTCTCGCCTGCAGTTCTGTTGACATGACATTTCCTTGGACATAGTTCACATTTTTGGAGAATGGATTCTGCTTCCCTGACAATATCAGACAAGATGTGTCTGGCAGGCTGGGAATCTCTTCTTAAGTCTGGATTTGTGTTTCTTTTTTCTGGGGATTTATCACCCATATATTCCCAAAATCATTTTCCTGATATGCCCTGACAAGTCCGAGCCTTATCAGTTCAAGGAGGGCGACAAATGTAACTACGATCTGAACCCTTGACCTATCTTCCTTAAAAAAGTCTTCAAACCTTACTGTATCATGATTCTCAAGCATTTCCATTATATGAGAAATCTTGTCTTTTACAGTCAGCGCCTCTCTTGTTATTCGGACTACTTCCGGAGGCGCTGTGTTAAGAATCTTTTTGAATGCGCCGAGGAGGTCAAAGAGGTTGACGTCAAACAGATAAAGTTCAGGCTCTGCGGATTCCGTTCCAGCCTCATCATCTTTGAGAGGTTCTCTATGGAAGATGTTCATCCATTCCTCTTCTCTTTCCCTTAAGCCCAGAGATGCGTCTTTGAATGTCTGATATTCAAGAAGCCTCTGGATTAGTTCAAGCCTTGGGTCTTCCTGCTCCTCTGTGGATGCTTCTTCATCAACAGGGAGAAGCATCCTTGATTTGATATGTATGAGTGTTGCAGCCATCACAAGAAAATCGCCTGCTATGTCAAGGTCAAGTTCTTTCATCATCTTAATGTACTGAAGATACTGTCCTGTGATTACTGCGATAGGAATGTCATAGATGTCTATCTTGTTTTCTTTGATGAGATGCAGGAGAAGGTCAAAAGGACCCTCAAAAGCAGGAATTTTTATGTTATAGCTGTCTGAAGCGGTTGTGATATCTGTCTGATCCATTTTTGCCTTTTACCGGTTAAATTATTACAGATATTATACATCAAAAACATTCCAAATTGGTTTAGCCTTTAAGGGTTTAAATAATTTTTGCACAATATTAAAGTTGACAATAGCGAAAATTAGCGATAAGTTAATGATAGAAACTATAAATTATGGAGGGTTAAAATGTGGTATGTTTCTATCTTTGATGCCAAAGAGGGCATTCCCAGATCAGAGATCAATCGCGAAAGAATGGAATGGCTGAAAAAGGGCAGGGATAGAATTTTTCAGCAGAAGTGTAAATCAATTAACAGATACGAAGTGTTAGGAATATCTCCTTTGAAAATTATTCTGATTATTGAAACCGAAGACCCGGATGCGTTACATTTGCTTTCCACTCATTTTGGTGACGCATGGAATTCGGTAACCTATCCAATTGTTAAGAGTGAGATAGCCGAGGCATTAGAGGCAGACACTGCAGTTATTGGCGGCTGATGCTATTCGCTTATTAAACCTCTGCTGAGGTTTTTAAGTAAGGGAAGGGATAGGAAATAAGGGCTGCGGCGGAGATTCACAGATTTTTGATGGAAAGGCATTCTAAGAAGAAAGATTAGTTTGAGGCATCAGCCGAAGGTAAGGATATTGGCGTGTTGTAAAGCCTGTTATTATGGGGAGTTGGGTACGTGCCTTTTTCTTTAAGCGAAAACTGCTACTGGAACTGAGCGCTTGACCGTAAGGTTCCTCT
The DNA here is from genome assembly GCA_018896985.1 of Nitrospinota bacterium. Lineage (GTDB taxonomy): Bacteria > Nitrospirota > Thermodesulfovibrionia > Thermodesulfovibrionales > UBA1546 > UBA1546. Next base: position 15,927 of record JAHILQ010000130.1, on the reverse strand, counting down.
TGTGAAGTTTTATGCGCTCGATTTCATGCAGTGTCTCTGCCTCAAGATAACTTTCTCCGCAGTGCGGACAGGTTACAACAGGGACATTTTCTATGACAAAGATGTCCTTGCCTTTACCATAGGTTTTTGCAATCCTGCGGATACGCGCACCTTGTTTAGCGCAATTGTCACAAATCATTTCTTTTCCTGTTCCCATAATATTATTATGGCATATATACGGTAATGATAACCAGCTTGCCTGTCGGACTTAATTTAGCAACAACTTCAACCTCACCCCCGGAGAGGGACTTTCCATTTACTCGGTATTTCCACTCGGCAGTGTTTTTATCTTTCTGTCGTTCCAGAATTTTTCCAGTAAGAATACATCGTTCAACATCAAAGATGGTCAAACAGTCATCATTCATTTCCTCTTCAGCGTGGATTGACATGATGTATTCCCGCCTTCGTATCTTATCTTGCATCTCCTTCAGAATACGGTCAAACATTTATATCCTCAATTTTTTGCCTTTTCTCACATACCTAATTATCGCATATGTATCGTAACTTTTTCATTGCGTATAGCACGTATTTCATGGGGGTATTATAATGAAAGGAAACAAAATAGAAAAGGGCTGCGGTGGATATTCACAGGTTTTTGATGGGAGAAAATTCTAAGAACTAATTCTCAACTTTGTTATGCGTCCCGCCTTATGGTCTGCTTCGGACCTTTTAAGGGCTTCGAGAAATTCTTTCTTATAAAGACCTACAGCATTACAGAATGCCTCATAATTATTTTTTGTAATCTCAAACTTGACCCTGTCTTTGCTCACTCTCGTTAAATCTGCTGACAATGTTTTCTGCATCTTCTCACCTCCAATTCTATTATACAATTTTTCAAATGTTTGGCAACTCTACTGACGTCCCCCTTAACCCGAAAAATGCAATTGTATTTTTACATGCATGAACATGAATGCCTTCAAAGTCTTTTGATTTCAACATGATTTAACCGGATGCCATAATGCAATTCACAAAAGTTTATTGGATAATAACGTGCAAATCAAGAATTGATTATGGCATGTAAAAGGTGTTGCTGCAAAATACTTTTCAGTCATCCATGTCCATGCTAATGCATTTTCCGGGTTAATTCCCCTTTGACAAGGAAGGGCAGGGGGCGGTGAGAATTATTAAAACTCTGCTGATGTTTCAGGTGGGGGGAAGGGGATTAAGAAAAGAAATAGGGATGTGGAGCTTGTCTAAAAACTGTCATTCCCATAAAAAGTCGTCATTCTCGCGAAGGCGGGAATCCAGTCTTTTCAATATGTTCTGGATTCCCCGGTCAAGCCGGGGAATGACAAAATCTGAGTTTTTAGACAGGCTCTGTGTCCCTCGCCAGCCCTTAATCTTTTGCACCATGTTAGTTGCAGTTACGGGCATTTTACGGTTTTATTTTCATCCTTTTTTATCTTTATCCTTCAAGGCAAAATAAAGTACAGCGGTAATTGCTATAACAAGCAATTCTCTCATAAAAACATCCGAAGGAAGTTTTCTCCCACGTTCATGAGTGCTTTCTACCCTGAAATATCCACCTTCATAGGGCATATAAAGTGGAGCGAATATAAAGACAACAATCATAATAATTGCTCCTGCAATAAGCACGGTTTTCTGGATTTTATTCATATATCGCCTCCTGTTTTCTTCAGTAAATAAGCTTCTATTTCCTCTTCTGAAACATTTATTCCAGCCTCGATCGCCTTTCTTATAAGCAATTTCTCTCTGATTTTTTCTCTGACTGACTTAAGTATCTTATCTTTCTGTTTCTCAAGAGATTTTTCATATCGCTTCTTTTCTGTCGGTTCAAGTTTTGTAAATTGTTCTACGAGTAATATGACCTTTTCTACAGAGTCATCGCTAAACCGCATGACACAATCATCAAAATATCTATTAAATCCGATGATGGCATTGTCAATAAGTTTTGGCACAGAAGTGTTCCATGATTTTCCGTCAACATCCTTTTGTGTTAAACACAACCCTCTCGTAATATCATAGGTTTTGATAAAAATATCTTTGAAGACATTGAATTCGTCTTTAACGTCTTTTGAATATTTGTTATATCCAAAAAAGAAAGTCATTGTATATTTACTGTCCATAAGCATAACCAAATCAGGCAATAAAAAATGTAATGCTTTAGACACACCAACTATTCTTCTTTTTGTTTCCATTACCTTAAGATTACAAAAGACATTTTCAAGCAATCCAGTTATTTCATGTTCAATTTGTCTCCGATCAATTAAAAACAACTTATAATTGGATAATTTAATTAAGTCTTCTTTAACATGATTCAAAAAGAGAGATTCTTTAAATTTTTCAGCGGTTGTTAGTTTTGCACCTTTTTGATCCATATTAAATGCCTTCAAAGTCTCTATGATTAAAGGGTACATCTCCGGATCATTTAATAAAAATTCTAAATTGCTATGTTCGGTATGTTTTTTGATAATCTCTTTATATTTCGATAATTCATGACCAGAACGGTATTTTTCATTGCAAATATTGACGAAGTAAAAAAATATATTCTTGTTTCTAAAGATGAAATCAAACATGTTTACATCAGTCCTTTTTCAATGCCCGAAATTTCATTTAACTTCTTCGCAATGCGGATAGCCCGTATTTATGCGCTGTTGGTTACCAACATCAACAACTTTCAGCAAAATCGAAAACAGGGACTTCAAGTTTCTTAACGGGCTTAAATTTGTCCTTTGCGAACTTCAGTAACCCATTAGTAACATCAGGAGAATAAGTCTTCTCTCCACATCGTTCGCAAACTTCGGCAGGGACATGTTCAACAAGAAAAAACCTGTTTTCCTCTTCATAACTGAAGGTTGCCAACATTTTTTTTGTCTCACCGCCACAAAAAATGCATTTCATTCCTTTGTCCTCCTAACTCTATAATCTATCCATTCGGTCTCGTCTGGGTCATAAGCTGTAATAACAACAACTGTTGGTGGAAGTGAAAGCTGCACATGAAGATGTCTATCAGCTTTCGACCTCCCATAAATAAGACAGCTCGGAGAATATTTGTCGTCAGGATATTCTTCTATAATCTCACCTGATAATACTGCCTCTTCTATCTCAGTTTGGTCAATAGTTCGTTTGATCATTCTCTTTACAGCATGATCAGAAAAGCGATATTCTCCTATGCTTATTTTAACTCTAATTCCCTCTATTTCCATACATTTCTCTTAATATGTTATTTTGGTGACCAATGAGCGCATAGCTTCTTCATATCCGCAGTTATTGCGTATATACCGCCGAAATAGAGAGATAGTCGCAACGCGGATATTTGAATTTCTGAAAACAATATAGCTATTTCACTGGATTTCGTCAAGTTTTTGATAAGAACAAAAGGGACATGGACAGCTTTTAAGGGATAAAAATTTGGCGCTACATCACTGCCTTCATGCAGACAGGACATATTCCTCAATTGAATCTATCTTCTTTATAAGTTTTTCACGGCTTTTGCGAGACTTAATGTCATTTTTCAATTCCTCCAATTTATATTCAAGGTCAAGCTTAGTTTTTTCTTCCAGAAATGAGCGCCTGAATTCCTCGGACGAAAGCTGTCCTCTAAGATACTTTCTTGCAATATTCATTTTCAGACTCCTTGAGCCAGAGAAGCCTTGACCCATTGATTACAGATGCATTGATTGACTCTATCATCTCCTGAGGATTCACATCCAAGCCTTCTTTCTTTTTGAAAGGCTTAAGCGAAACCTTTGGTTTTGCCTTTAAAGCCTTCTTGACGTCTGCATCCTTTGGCTCCTTGATATCCTTGCCGACTGCCTTTGCGACTGCCATTAATATTTCCCTGTGAGACATTGACTGTCCTGCCGGCTCAATAGCCTTGCAGAGGTATTTAAGCCTTCCCATATAATCAACTATTGTACCTGACGCCTCAAGGAACGCTGCTGACGGAAGGACAACATCCGCCTGCTTTGCGAGTTCTGTCAGGTGCGAGTTCTGGACTACGAGAAAATCTGTTTTCGGCCTCTTGCTCAGAGGAAGTTCACCGATTGCATAAAGGACATTCATGCCGTCACCAACCATTTCTTTGTAGGACTTTCCTTCGCCTTCAATTCCCATCAAGATAACGCCTTTGGCATTGCTCTCTATAGGCACTGCTGCTACGGCGCCTTTTATCAATGAGAGATTTGCAGATGCATCGTAGAGGGAAGGGGAGGAGAATATCAATGGGTTATTTGCTGCCATGAATAGCTCTGCGCATTTTATCGCATCATCTGATGGATCAACTGAGGTAAGCGCATGAACAAGCTCTTTCGGGGCTTTTCCGCCTTTTGAGATTATGCCCTGTGCAATCTCTGAGAGTATCTTTGCCTCATCACCTTTGATGCTTAATGCTGCAACTGCTGATATGTTTGTATCGCCTGAATTTACCACAATAAGCTTTGCGCCTGAATTCACTCTCCTTCTTACTGCCGCATCAAGCGCTGGCAATACCCTTGTCCACTGGTTGGGATTCAGTCCTGCAAGTATGATAAGGTCTGCTGAATCAATATCAGCGCTCTCGTTCTTCAGGGAATCAGCATCAGAATAAAGACTTGCCGTTGTATCTAAGTTCTTTGACTTCACAACTGCTGCAAGCTGTTTAAGGACAAGTGCATCCTCATTCATGATTCCTGCCGTGCTTACAAAGCCAGCAGATGTACTAGCTTTTTTCAGTTTCCCGGCAACTATGCTTATTGCGTCTTCCCATGTTGTCTCTTTCAGTTCATTCCCGACTTTTTTCATCGGAGATGTTACCCTTGTCTCTGCTTCTATGCAATCGAATCCAAACCTTCCGTAGGCGCAGATATATTTTTCAACAGAGCCATCAGCTGCGCCCGAGTTTATCTTTGCGACTCTGCCTTCTTTTGTGCTTACTGATATGTCGCAGCCGTTTCCGCATAAGAGGCATACAGATCTTGTTTTTTCGTATTCCCATTCTCTTCCTTTTCTCCACCTGTCAGCCTCAAGCAGGGCATTGACAGGACATGCATCAACACAGCTTCCGCAGAACGTGCATGAAGATTCCTGAAGCGGCTTATCAGTTGCTGTTATTACCTTTGCGCCTACGCCGCGGCCCATGAAGTCAAGAACATTTGTTCCCTGATGCCTGCATACACGGACGCATTTGCCGCATAGGATACAGTAGTCAGGGTCTCGCTTTATAAAAGGATTTGACTCATCAACGGGATAACCAAATTTCTTTTTTGTAAAGCTCGATTCCTTAAGCTCAAAGTCATAGGCATATTTTTGAAGGTTGCATATACCTGCCTTTGTACATGTCATGCAATCAAGTGGGTGCATGGAAAGGATAAGGTCTATGACGAATTTCCTTATCTCCTGAACCTTTTCAGTCTTCGTATTTATAACCATGCCTTCTTTGACCTTTGTATTGCATGCTATGACAGGAGCCTTCAATCCTTCTACCTCAATAAGGCAAAGCCTGCATGCTCCTACTCCCTTCATGCCCTTGAGGTAACAGAGGTTTGGTATATGAATCCCTGCAAGCTCTGCTGCATCGATAAGATTCATGCCTGCTGGCGCCTCGACCATTGTTCCATCTATCTGAAGTTTGACCAATTTCTCCATTCCATCTCCTCCATAAAAACAGTTATCATCTATTGACTAATTCATCTACCTTCATTGTTATAAGCTCTATCGCACCTGTGGGACAGACCTTAATGCACTCTCCACATTTCGTACATTTCTTTTGAAGTATCTCGAAAGGCAGATACCCGGATAGATATGGCTCTCTCTTTTCGCCTATTATTGCATCATACTTACAAGCCTCTAAACATTTACCGCACATAATACAGAGTTCAGGATTTATGACATATTCGACAAGGCTGATACATTCCTTTTGGGGACAAATGCCGGAAAGATGCTGCCTGAATTCCTCTTTTGAAACTGCGAGTGTTTCGTCGATGAATTTACCCGTATCCTTACCTCTCTTGCAGAATGAGCCTTCTATCATATTTAAACCTATTCTGTTCAATACCTGAATATCTGCATCGCTGACGTTTGTTTGATGCTGGCTGATCCTGATCAATCTGATCTTTGCCTCTGCGGTCCCGAGAGAACAGGGAAAACATTTACTGCACATCGGGCCTTCGATGAACTCTTCGATAAAATAGAGAACCCTTTGAACAGGACATGCCTTTTCTTCCGCCTCTTTTCTTATGTCCTCGAGTTTTTTCCCTTTCTCTTCGGGTAAACTCTCTTCACTCATCATTCCTACCTCACTCATATCAATACATGGTGTCTGCCATGAAACAGATTTCAGGAAGCAGATATGAGACTAAGTCTCTAAATGTAATCATACCTACTATCTTGTCGCCCTCAACCACCGGTAGATGTCTGATCTTTTTTCTGGATGCAATCGATATTGCTGAACTAACCTCAGTCGCAGGGTCGAATGTTGTGATATCCCGCCTTACGAGATTTTCTAAATACTCGTCTGTAGGGATATTATTAAAAACACATCGGACAATATCCCTCTCAGTAAATATGCTTACTAGTTTGTCATTCTCATCAACTACGAATATGCCACTTACGTTCTTCTCACTCATCATTTTTACTGCATCCGAAATACGGCAATTCCTGTTAATTTTCACTATCTCATACGGTTTTGATTCTAAGATATCTTTCAATCTCATCCTGGTTCTCCTTTCAATGACTGCTATTTCTTCAGAAGGTATCTTCAGGGCTTCCTCGAGTCTTGCAAATCTCTGTTTCACTACCTTGACAGCACTTACAGGACAGGCGTAATAGCATGCCCTGCATTTTGTGCAGGTATCTCTGTCAATAAAGAAACTCCTTCTCGTCTCTTTCACTGCACCAAAAGCACAGGCCTGCTTGCACAGGCCGCAGAGGATGCATTCATCGTGGTCTATTATGAAAATACCGAGGCTGCATACCGTTGACCTGCAGTATTTGTCATATATATGTTCTTCGTATTCTTCCCTGAAGTATTTGATTGTTGTAAGGACCGGATTTGGAGCGCTGTTTCCAAGACCGCAGAGCGCGCTCTCTTTTATCCGCTGACCGATCTCTACAAGCCTCTCTATGTCACCTTTCTCTCCATTACCCGAGGTTATCTTTTCAAGTATCTGCAGCATCTGGTATGTGCCTATCCTGCAGGGCGGACACTTCCCGCATGACTCAGCCTGTGTAAAAGAAAGGAAGAACTTTGCAATATCAACCATGCAGTTGTCTTCGTCCATAACGACCATGCCGCCTGATCCCATGATAGAACCGACCTTCCAGAGAGAGTCAAAATCTACAGGGAGATCAAGATATTGTTCCGGTATACATCCGCCAGAAGGCCCTCCTGTCTGTATAGCCTTGAATTTCTTATTCCCAATGATTCCTCCACCGATATCAAAGATAATCTCTCTCAGGGTTATGCCCATCGGCACTTCAACAAGCCCTGTATTCTTAACTTTACCTGCAAGGGAAAAAACCTTTGTACCGGGTGAACTCTGAGTTCCAATACTTAAGAACCAATCTGCGCCCTTCTCTATGATCGGAGGTACACACGCATACGTTTCTACATTATTCAGATTCGCAGGATATCCCCATGGACCGCCTCCTGGCTCTGACACCCGAGGAGGTCTTGCATGAGGGAATCCCCTGTTTCCTTCAATTGATGCTACAAGCGCGGTAGCCTCACCACATACAAAGGCTCCAGCACCTTCCCTGATATGGATAGTAAAATCAAATCCAGTACCAAGGATGTTTTTCCCCAACAATCCGATTTCCTCTGCCTGGCGGATTGCATTGTGAAGAGTTTTAATGGCGAGAGGATATTCATGACGCACATAGATAAATCCAAAATGCGCATCTACTGCATAAGCACATACAAGCATTCCCTCGAGCATGCTGTGGGGATCGCCTTCCATGATTGATCTGTCCATAAAGGCGCCAGGGTCGCCCTCGTCACCATTCGCAATAACCATCTTGATTCCACCAGGCGCTCTTTTTGTATGAGCCCACTTGACACCAGCAGGGAACCCCGCACCTCCCCGGCCCCTGAGATTCGATTTTCTTACCTCCTCAATTACCTGTTCAGGACTCATGGAAGAAAATATCTTATCAATAGCACTATAGCCACCAGCAGCAATATAGTGATGGATATTGAAGGGATCAATATTGCCTGTATTCCTGAGTGCTATCTTCATCTGCTTTTTATAGAAAGGAATGTCTCTCAACAATTCCTTTGGTTTATCAAGAAAGGAATCCCTGTAGAGCAAATCTCTCACAGGAGTGCCGGTGGTGTAAGTAGTAGACACTATTTCCTTTGCTTTGTCATGATGGACTCTCTGGTACAAGTAACCATGCGGCTCAATCTGCAGGAGAGGTCCCTTCTGACAGAGACCCTGACACCCTGTCTTGACAATATTAATGTCCAGACCGCTCTTTGATGTCTCCTCTTCTAATGCCCTGGCAACGTGATGTGAACCTAATGTGCTGCAGGGAAGACCGCAGCAGACCTTTATCACATTTTTCCCAGGGCTGAAGACATCCTTTAGAAGAAGTTCCCTGAGATTTTTCAGTTCATTTATATTCTTGAGCCTCTCCATTGAATACGATCTCCCTTATGAACTTCGGACATGACTTTTTTAATCCTCTTTTATAGATCTGATTAATGTCTCCAACTTCTTTTCACCGATGATTTCACCGATAACATCCTCATTGATGGTAGCTACAGGAGCAAGCCCACAGCAACCGACACACCCAACTGTTTCAAGAGTCATAGCAAGGTCTTCGGTAGTGTCACCGTTTTTGACATTGAACTTATTTTCGAGTGAGGAGAGCACCTTTTTTGATCCCCTTACATAACAGGCTGTGCCAAGACATACCTTTACTATTTTCTTTCCCCTCGGTTTGAAGTGAAACATTTTATAGAAACTTGCGACACTGTAAATTTCAGATAGTGAAATATTCAGGTTTTTGGAAAGTCTCCTTAAAACGTCTTCCGGCAAATACCCGTTATCCTCCTGAATCTGATGCAAGACGTGTATCAGTATCCCCCTCTTCTTTTCGACATCAAGAAGGATTCGGCCCACCTCACCTATCTGCTCAGCAACGTCAATCTCTTCTACTATCATCTTACCTCCAAAAATCGTTATCCGTGACCGTTGCCCGTGACCGTATCTATTTTTGATTAAAACGGACACGACTCACGTTCTTAATATATCCCGATATGCGGTTTTGCTGCTCTTTCGATCTCACGTCTTGCAGCCATATCCATAAGGACCTTTTCTGTGCCGAATTTGCCCGGCTCGTACTTCTTGAGCTTGAGCGCTTCTCTCGCCTTGTCGATGTAATCGAGCGCCATTGCGAGTATCTTTTCAGGATCGGGTTCGAAATGGAGCGCTCCCTTAAACCTCTCAAACCATACCTCAGTCATTATTCTCGTAACTTCCTTGCTTGCCGCAACAGGTGACTCACCACCGAATATTACAGGCACGCCTGATGCTGCAAAATAGCAGCCGATTGCAATTGCCTTTTCAGACATCCACTCTGGCGCTATGCCGACTGCCGGCATACCTGCTATTTCATCAGAAAGCCCGCCTTCTGCTGCCATTGCGCTTGCGATTGTAAGTATCCTTGAATTATCCACGCATGAGCCGAGATGCAGTATTGGAGGAATTCCTATTGCCTCGCAGACTTCCCTTAATCCCGGACCTGCATTCTCCAATGCCATTTCAGGTGTGAGATAACCTACGGTGGCACATGCAGCAGAGCCGCAGCCGGTTGATAATACGAGGACATCATTTTTAATTAACTCCATGGCAAGGAATCTGTGCAGACCTGTTGCCGGAACCCTCGGGTTATCACAGCCTGCGAGACCAACAGCGCCTCTGACCCTTCCCGCGATAATCGCGTCATTTAATGGCCTGAAAGAAGCCCTCCACCTTCCTCCCTGCATGTATTCTATGTATTCATGCGAGAAACCGGCTATTACCGGGAACTTATCTGTGATATGGCTTCCCTCTTTTTTTCTGTTCTGATAATTATCACAGGCAAGCATTATAATCTCCCGCGCTATTTCCTTTGCCCTGTGTTCATCGAATCCTATGTGTATAGCGCCAGGCATCTTTGCCTTTTCAGATGTAGTGATAATCTTTGTATGAAATTTCTTTGAAAGCTCTGCAATTGCCGGCATTATACACTGATAATCCACTGTCATAGCATCCACAAGTCCTGTCATTATGCCGAGTTCCTGATTGGTGAATCCACCTGCCGTCGGAATGCCATGTCTCATCAGCACCTCGTTTGCCGTGCAGCACATTCCGCCAAGATTAATGCCCTTTGCACCCTTTGAGACAGCATAGGCAATCATCTCAGGCTCATCCGCAACAGCAACAATTATCTCTGCAAGAGTAGGTTCATGACCGTGAACAACGAGGTTTACCTCATCCTCCTTGAATATTCCAAAGCTCGCCTCTGCCTTTACTGGCTGCGGTGTGCCGAATAGGATGTCTGTAATGTCTGTAGATATCATAGAGCCGCCCCAGCCATCAGCAAGGGCAGTTCTCAAACCATGCAGTAAGAGGTGGTCAGGGTCGTGGTCAACGCCTATGGATGTCCGATGCATTGCCTCGCAAACCTCCCTGTCTATGCCGCGCGGCACAATGCCCCATTTCTTCCATCGTTCTTGTGTCTTTTTTGGCGCCCTGCTCAAGAAATCAATCTCACCCTTTTGTCTGCCGAAGTTTTCAATCAACCTTACAGCCACATCGCGGGCAACATCATTAACCGGTCTTCCTTCAAATTCAATATTCAGATAGCCTGCAACTCTGTAGAGCTTCCTTACATCGGTTATCTTGAAGTCTTTTGCCTCTCCGCTTGCAACAGCTAAAAGAGTGAATGCCATATCCCTTGCATGGTCTGAGTGCGCTGCTGTGCCAGCAGCAATCATCCTTAGGAAATTCCTTGAAGCAACTGTCGGGAGCGTAGCTCCGCATACCCCCCTTGCTTCCTCCTCTGCATTCCGCCCAACAAACCTGCATGGCCCTATATGGCATATCCTGCAGCATGCGCCTGTCTCGCCTATTGGGCAGGGCTTTAACCGTTCTGCCCTGTCGAAACAGGTCTCTATCTTGTGGAGTTCCCCCCATTCTATTATCTGTTCTGCTTCTTTATTTGCGCTTTTTACAACCTTTTCCATTTTACCTCCAAATTTTTCGTGATGCGTAACTCGTGATGCGTAATGCGTTATGGATGATAAATATTCTCATCACGCTTTACGCGTCACGGATTACGGTCTTTATAACATCGGTTCCATCCCGAGAGCCGGATGTCCGACACTCGTAAGGAACTCTAATAATTTCTCCGAATCCTCTGCTACTGTCTCGTCAGCTATCTTGTCGAGGAGATCAGGCACCCCTTCTTCAGCAGCCCTTTTATTGAATTCTTCTTTCAGACTTTCTTTCAGGTTCTTGGTCATCCATACTATTCTCTTTATGCCGCCGTCTCCATGAAGAAATTTTTTGCTTACAATGAAGTTTCTTCCTATACCCATAAAACCGGGGTTCTGCGTTCCGCCTCCTACGCTTCCTGCAAGGGTAGAGAACTTCATTCCTGCCGGTGTCATTCCTGTATGTCCCCTCTGCACTATCATTATTCCGTTTGCCTCAGGGATTATTGCGATAATACATTCAAAGCAGCCGCATGAAGTCATCGGGTTTTCCATTATTGTGTATAAGTTAAGTGTCTCAACAGCGCCGGCTGACGCCTTTTTCAGGTATTCGTCTATGCCTGCGTATCTTCCGTATCTTGCATCCATGAGCGCGCCCTTCGGAATCGGCTGGTTGCCTCCAGTGGGGTCTATCTCATAAGCAGCCTTTCCATCAAGCCAGTTGTATGCGCCGCACAGACCAAGCCTTTCAGGACTTATGACACATACATGGCTTGGCGCAAATGACTGACAGAGGAGGCACGAGTAAAAAATATCCACTGCCTCATCAGTAAGCGAACCGAGCCTCTGGTCACGATCCTTGTATGCCTTTCTCGCTTCTTCCTGTATGGCAAGGACATCTTTTTCATCGGTGTATATGGTAACCTGCACCTTATCCACGATTGACTTGAATCTGTGATGTGTCATAGTTGTCATGACCACGCCAATGTGTTCTAATGTTATGCCATCTTTTTTTGCATTGCTGCTGATTCTTATCCAGTTAAGGTCACGCTGGCCCATGTGCCAGAGTCCCTGCGCCTCGTTTATGTTATGGTGTATCCTTCTTTCAATAATAGACTCAAAGTCCTTCTGCATTTTTCTTCCTGCCGCATCTATCACGATGCCCAATGGCATCTGTCCGCCTTTTTCGTACTTCTCTTTCCAGCCATCTCCTATAATAATTACCTTGTTGTCTTCTATCTCATTCAGTTCCTTCATCCTGACCCATTCAAATGAAGGTGTACGAGTACCGCCAAACTCTATAAACATGTCCTCTTTTCTTATTCTCTCACCCTCAAATGCGGGGCCATATGCAACGGGTATTGGCGGCTTCTCAACAATGATCTTTAGGCCCCTGACCTCAATCACCTTCTGAACAATCTTACTGTGGTCTAATTCCTTGTCCACTTCTTCGTATATGCATACTCCTGTAGGATGTATGACCGGAATGTCTGTATCTGCAATTGCAGGGAATCCCATGTTAATCGCTCCTGCGCCTGTTGTCCACTTTATGTCATCAAGTTCACCAAGAACCATTGCAAATGCAAAGACCCTGTCTTTCTGGTATTTGAGATGCTCTTTGTAATCGCCGGGTTTTTTACCTCCGAATATCAGGGATGCCCTCATTGCCCAGTCAAGAGCATAGAGCGTATGTTCTGTGTCAGGGCCAAGGGGGACAATTCTTGTGTCCCATCCTAATTCAACACCCTTTCTCACGAGCTGTTTTGTAACGCTATTGCCGTTTACATTGCCTGAGAGGAATGTGAGAATATTCTTTTCCTGAAGTTCCCTGACAATGTTTACAGCAATATCATCATTCGGAGCAGCGCCTATAATTGCGGCAAAGCCCGGCATTGTGCCGTCAACAAGCTGGATACCCAGACTCCTCTGGATAGTGTCGGTGATAAATCCGTTATATACATAACCTGTCTCGGGATCTTTAGCAGGCTCCAGACCATTTATGTATTTCAATGCAAGCAGTATCTCTTCTGCAAAGAGAGTTGCCATGCCTGAGTCCAGCGCCTCGCCAAGGTAAGGCTTCCATAAATGCTCTTCAGGCTCATCATGAAGCAGTTCCTTTGCCATGCCCAGCGCAACTTTCATATCGCCCAGTGTTTTAACAGGGAAGGCTGTCATTGCGTAAATCATAGGAAGATAAAAAGCGGTGTCAGGGAATTCAAAAGTGAAGTCTTTGCCTTTTTCTGTAGTGGTTTTTTCAAGCAGTTCTTCTGTTTGTTTTACCAGTGTATGTGCGCCTCTTATGGCTGCAGAGGCTATTAACTTGGACATTCAAACCTCCTCATATTCAAGTATATGATTCACGATACACGATTCACGATACATGATTTATAGTAAAAGACTTAAATCAGTTGTCATGCTGGCTTGTCCAGCATCGTTCTTAAAGAAAGATTCCCGACAAGCGGGAATGACAATCATGTCAACTTATTTTTAGCGTCCACTATAATATGTGTTTTTTTATCGTGCATCATGTATCTTGCATCGTGCATCTTAATTCTGTGCTACCCTTGCTTTCAAAAATGCCGGCAGTCCGTTTGCCTCTCTCGGCCCGACTGTCACCTTCCAGCCTTCAAGTTTGTCTTCTATAGAACCGCTTAATATTGCAACATATCCGGGAATTATCAATTCCCTGTGTTTTACTTCATTCTCAATGCCGCTATCTTTTATAAATGCCGCTATCTTTGATGCAGTGAACTTTCCTGCCGCCCATGCGGTCAATACCGATAATCCTTCGCAGTCCATGACTGCAAGCCTGCTTGCAACTTTGCTGTTTTCTATCTCGCCCGAGACTATGAAATACGTCAGAGAGAAATTTGTCGTGATCATAAGAGGAGATTCAGATTTGGGCTCTCCGATGTTGTATATCTTCTGCTCTACCTGCATTGGGACCTGTGGATCGGTGTATATATTTTGTCTTAAAGTGAAGAGGGCGAGGTTTTTCCATTTCTCAATACTGCTAACAACTATGATTGATGCATATTTTGTGATTCCAAGAGACGCAATCAATGCCTCGTGGAGACTGTCATCCCTCTGGGCGAAGTTAATCACAGGGTATCCAAATGGCTTAAAGTTCTTCTTAATCGCAGCTCTTCTTATCATGGTATTGTTTTCAAGCATTTCTTTTGCCTTTTTTGCTCCAGAGTCTATAACCATGTCCTCAACCCCGAGGGATTTTATCTTCTCCGTAAGCGTGGAGAGTTCATCCAAACCGTTTGCAACTACTCCAAGCGTTGCCTTTTCTGCCTTTGCGATATTTGCCATTGCCTCCGCATTGCCCGGGTTTGCCCCATAGATGATGGGCTTCTTACCGGCAAAGGGCTTTACAGCCGCTTCTGCGGATCCATGGTCTGTTGTTGAAAGTATTACTGGAACGTTTGGCGCCTTTGATGCAATAAGTTTTGCGGCTGACTCAAACTTTCCTTTATCGTCGGATGCGTTTGTAAGCGCTATTGCGTCAATTCTGAGTTTCTGTCCGACTCTGTCTATTTCTGATGTAAGGACTTCCTCTATCTTCTTTGTTATCTCTGTCTCGGAAAGAGTGTCTTTGATTTCAACAGCGAGAGCGCATGGGTTTACGAATTTTTTGTCATGCCTAAAAAGGACAGTCTCTTCGCCTATCTTTACCGCCCTGTCGCCGGAGCCAAAGGTGATAGAGCGTATCGGCGGCGCTGAAGCCTCTCCAAGTATTTTTTTTGCCTCTTCAGATACGTCAGGGCACTGATCCAGCGATGCCTGTCTCTGCGCAAGCTTCATTGCAAATGCAAGGCATGTGGGATGTCCGCATTTTTTGCAGTTTGTCTTTGGTAATAATTTAAATATCGCAACGCCTGACAGAGCCATATCTAAAACCTCCGTTTATTACGTTATTGCGTTTATTGCGTTATTGCGTCTCGTTAAATTATTCCTTTACGCTATAACGAACAACGCATCACGCTATAACGCTATATTAGTTCCTCTATTAATTTTCCCACTGCCTCAACGGCCTTTGGATGCCTCATGATTAAGAGTTCTGCGCCGGCAATGAGAAGCGCAGAAGCAGTTGTTGCCTCCCATGCAATTCCTCTCTCTTCCGCATTACCCCATAAGGGCACATCTGATTCAGGCGCCTGTGTCTCCTTGATTTTCCATACATACATGCCTACATCTGCAAGCATAGGCGGCTGCATTGTGAGGTCATTCTGTATAAGTGCGGCAAGCCTTATCCTCTCCATGACTGAATATGTATATTCAAGGCCATACCCCAGCGCAGAGCACATTGGGTCTGTTATAAGCCTTTCCTTGTCAAACCCCATCTGGGTTATGAGTATGTTCAACTGCTTTGAGAGGTTTATATCAAGCTCTGACATTGAAATAAGTTTATGGTTATTTGCCATTGCCGCAGCAGCTATTGTTTTATAGTTAGCTTCCTGAGCCTTGCCTAATATGCAGTTCCTGTCTTTTGCAGCCTCAGCAGCAGCTATCAAGACAGGAGCGTCTTTTTCTGCATTGTTGCTTCCAAGTATTATCAAAGGGACATTAATGGCAGAAAGCACGTCTTTAACGGTTTTTGCAGCATCTTCCGGTGAACGGTTTTCCCTGTCGGGGTGGGTTCCGATAAGCCTTAAAGCTATAGCCTTTGCCTTCAGCGTATCCTGACAGAACTTTGCCCATGTAACAGGATCGCCTGAAACACTGCTGAAGGGTTTCTG
>JAHILQ010000129.1 GCA_018896985.1 Nitrospinota bacterium | reverse complement strand
GCAAAATCCTTATAGCGGCATTCGCCTTTCAGGTAAAGTTCCTTTATCATGGCTGCTATATGTTTTGCCTCGTCTTCCTCTGTATTGAACCAGCAGTGATAGACCTTCTCGCCGCAGCCCCTCTCAGTCCATAACTTCTTTGCCTTTCTGTCCTGATTCCCTGCTATTACTGCGCCTGAGACATCAAGTATGTTCTGTGTTGAGCGATAGTTCTGTTCAAGTTTTATGACCTTTGCCCGTGGAAAATCATTTTCAAAGTTAAGAATATTTCTGACATCAGCGCCCCTGAATTTGTATATGCTCTGGTCATCGTCGCCGACAACACAGATATTGTCCCTTGCGGCAAGCAATTTTAACAGGCGGTATTGCGCATAGTTTGTATCCTGAAATTCGTCAACCAGAACATAATTAAATATAGTCCGGTATTTTTCAAGCAATGCAGGGTTCTCCTCAAAAAGTTTTACCGTAAGCATTATAAGGTCATCAAAATCCAGCGCATTGGACCTCTTGAGTTCATCCTGATATCTCACATACACCTTCGCAAGTTTTTCATCAAAACCGAAACCGTCCGTCTTAGAAAGAAACCTGCTCGGGGTTACGAGTGAAGATTTCAAAGAACTTATCCTTGAAGCAACCCCTTTATACATCGCCTCGTATATCCTGAACTCCTTCAGTATATGCCTTATAAGATTACAATGGTCATCAGCATCGTATATTAAAAAATTATTGTTGTATCCTATCGCCTTTATCTCTTTTCTGAGTATCCTGTTGCACTGCGAATGGAATGTGCCTATCCATGAACCGTCCATATCCTTTCCAATAAGCATGGCTATTCTGCGCTTCATCTCATCGGAGGCCTTGTTTGTAAAAGTGACAGCAAATATTGAATGCGGAGAAACCTTGTTTGACTTTGCATAATACGCAAACTTATGAGTAATGACCCTCGTCTTACCGCTGCCTGCGCCGGCAAGCACAAGAAGCGGACTTCCTTCATGGAGCACCGCTTCTTTTTGCCGGGGATTCAGGTCGTTCAATAAAATCTCTTTTGACATTACGGCTCTTTCTTTAGATTAACAAATATAGACTATGTGTGTCCATACTGCTTCTAAAACGGATATCACTCAACGGTTACACTTTTAGCCAGATTCCTCGGCTGGTCAACATCGCATCCTCTCAACACACCTATATGATATGCAAGAAGCTGCAGCGGAATTACCATCAAAATTGCCGACAGAAAAGAATTAGTCTCAGGCACAGAGATGCAATAATCAGAACGGCTGCATACCTCTTTGTTACCCTCGTCAGTTACTGCTACAATTCTGCCGCCCCTGCTTCTTACTTCTTCTATATTAGATAGAACTTTCTCATAAAGTCTACCCCCTGGCACTAAAAATACAGAGGGAAGATCCTCGTCAACAAGCGCTATCGGGCCATGTTTCATCTCTCCTGCAGGATAACCCTCCGCATGAATGTAAGATATTTCCTTTAGTTTAAGCGCGCCTTCAAGCGCAATTGGATAATTTATCCCCCTCCCCATATACAGAAAATCATCAGCCTTAAACAGTTCCTTTGCTATGCGTTCAATTACATTATCCGCCGCGATAACCTTCTCAACCAGCCCCGGCAGAAAAAGGAGATCCCTGAGCAATCCCATAGCTGAATCACTGTTTACAGTTCCCTTAAGCCTGCCGAGTCCTACCGCAAAGAGATAAAGCCCTACTATCTGTGTGGTGAATGCCTTTGTTGATGCAACGCCTATCTCAGGCCCTGAATGAGTATAGAACACAGCATCAGCCTCTCTTGATGCAGTGCTGCCCACAACATTGCATAGGCTTAGGGTCTTTGCCCCGAGCCTCTTGGCTTCTCTTTGGGCTGCAAGAGTATCTGCTGTTTCTCCTGACTGCGTTATAGCTACTAAAAGGCTGTCCTGCCCAATCACCGGGTTTCTGTATCTGAATTCTGATGCTATATCAACCTCTACGGGAACCCTTGCCAATTCCTCTATCATATATTTTCCGATAAGGGCGGCATGCCATGACGTGCCGCAGGCAACAATGAAAATCTTTTGTGCCTTTCTAAGGTCTTCCTCTTTTATGCCAAATTCATCCATATTCACTTGACCGCTTTCAGGATAAAACCTTCCTCTTAAAGTATCTGCTATCGCCCTTGGCTGCTCATATATCTCTTTGAGCATAAAATGTTTGTAACCGCCTTTTTCAGCCATAGCAGGGCTCCATGAAACAGAAACGACTTCCTTCTGAACAGGCACACCGTCAAGGGTTGTCACAACCACGCCGTCACCTGTCATAATAACCATCTCTCCATCATCAAGATATATCACATCTCGTGAATAGCCGAGGAAAGCAGGCACATCAGACGCAAGGAAAAATTCTCCGTCACCAAGACCGACAACAAGCGGACTGTCCTTTCTTGCCCCAACAATCTTGCCGCGCTCTTTTTCATTTATTACTGCAAGCGCATATGCGCCCCTGACCTCTTTAAGCGCTTTTCTGACAGCATCTTCCAGAGGATAATCAGCGGCGTATTTTTCTATCAGATGGCATAGAACCTCTGTGTCGGTCTCTGAGGTAAATTTATACCCCTCCTCAATTAGTTTCTTTTTAAGCTGTAAATAATTTTCTATTATCCCGTTGTGCACAATTATTATCCCGCCTGACTTGTGAGGATGTGCATTTTCTTCTGACGGCTTTCCATGAGTCGCCCATCTTGTGTGTCCTATGGCGGTAGCGCTGAACGGTTTGTCAGAGTCTATAATCGCATACAGGTCTTTAATCTTCCCTGTGCACTTCCTGATATCTACGCCTCTTTCATTAAAAAATGCGATTCCCGCAGAATCATAGCCCCTGTATTCAAGGCGCTTGAGCCCTTCAAGTATTATTGAAACCGCATTCTTTTTACCTGTATAACCTATTATCCCGCACATATTACAAAAGTTAAGAGTTAAGAGTTAAAAGTTGAAAGTTTAATAAAAAATTCATGCTATTTTCTCTTTTTCTTGTTAACTTTGAATTTTGTCCCGAATAAATCGGGATGAACTTTGAACTGTCTTTTAATCGCCCATCCCTCTATGTTCTTTTGATCTGCCCTGCTCACTGAAAGAGACATTGGAGGAACGCACTTGGTAATCGTAGAGCCAGCGCCTACATATGCGCCTTTGCCAACTTTTACAGGCGCAATTAGCTGAGTGTCGCTGCCTATAAAAGCGCCGTCTTCAATTGTTGTCCTGCTCTTCTTTTTGCCGTCATAATTACATGTTATAGTGCCTGCTCCGATATTGACACCCTTTCCTATTGAGGCGTCACCGAGGTAACTGAGATGAGACGCCTTTGTCCTGTCGCCTATTACAGATTTTTTTATCTCAACAAAATTCCCTATCTTTGCCTCAGATCCGATATCGCATCCCGGCCTGATATGAGCAAAAGGCCCAACCACTGCCCTTGCCCTTATAACAGACCCCTCAATCACAGTAGAGTCCTTCACTACAACTCCATCCTTGATAACGCTGTCAACAATGCGCACATTCGGATATATGGTGCATCCGCTGCCTATTTCAGTCATGCCTTCAAGACAGACATCAGGATAAATAATTGTATTCTTTCCTATAACAACATTGCCTGAGATAAAGATTGAATCGTGGTCAAGAAATGTAACGCCTTTTTTAATCCAGGCATCAGCCAGTCTTCCCCTGAATATTTTTCGCGCCTTCATCAGTTCGGATGCTGTATTAACTCCCATCATCTCATCCTCAGAGCCTATACAATAGGCGTTCATTTTATAGCCCTTGTTTCCGGCGATGCCGATAACATCCGTAAGGTAATACTCGCCCTTTGCGGTATTCAGCGGAATTTCTTTAAGCAAGGATAAGACGCCGGATTCTATAGCATATACTCCGCTGTTAACCTCAGTGATTTTTCTCTGAGCCTCTGTCGCATCATTATCCTCTACGATTGAGTTAATACGACTATTTCTGTCCCTTAATATTCTTCCGTATGAAGCAGGATTTGTTGCAGCAAAAGAGATAAGAGAAATATCATTCCTGCCTTTTCGATGCAGACTCAGAAATTTCTTCAATGTCTCTGATGTGATGAGCGGGACATCGCCGTTTAATACGAGTATCGTGCCTCTGAAATCTTTCAGAAATGTTTTAGTCATAGAGAGCGCATCGCCAGTCCCCATGGGTTTTTTCTGTATAACAAATGAAAGATTGCTCTGTTTCCCTTTAGTAATCCCCCCTCGCCCCCCTTTAATAAAGGGGGGATGGGGGGATTTATTAATAGCATCTTTTATTTCCCCGTAATTCTTTCCAACTACAATCACGATTTTTGACGGCTTAAGTCCTGATGCGGAATCAATCACACACTGCAGCATAGGTTTATCAAAAATCCCATGCAGAACCTTCGGCAAGGGAGAACCCATCCTTTCACCGCGTCCTGCTGCAAGGATAACCACTGCAAGTTTCAGAACATTGCTGTCAGCTACGTTCTTCATTCTTTTGACTCTGATATCATTGATGGGGTTGCTATGCCGCCTGAAAGCATTATCCTTATCCCCTCTTCTATTGGAATATCTGTATAAAACACATCACCTTCATTAAAAAGAACTATATCACCAAGATAGAGATGATTTGTGGGGATATAAACTGCCCTGAGACATAATTCCTTGCCTGTTCTGTCTGTTTTTACCGTACATTCCTTAATTAAAAAACCGAATGTATAGGTTCCTTGTCTTGGATACTCAACTATCACAAACTTTTTAAATGAACTGTTGTTTTCAGGAGAAAATGCATCAACGAGCTGTTTTATTGCCGTATAAATACCCTTGAATACAGGTATTCTGACAATAGCCTTTTCAAAAAACTCTATTACCTTTTTACCGAATACATTTGTTGATATTATTCCGATAAGAAATATCAAAATTACGGCAGAAATGAATCCGAGTCCATGCACATTGTAGCCTAACATCTTGTTGTAAATGGGTCCCAGTATGCCGTCAACAAACTCAAAAAACCATACGATGACCAGAACAGTAATTACCGCAGGAATTGAGACAATCAGCCCGGCAAGAAATTTTCTTTTAAGGGTAGCGCGAATAGAAGTTACCATCTTATTATTTATAATAAATCCACAGGCATTGATATTGCAAGTGTGTTATATCTCATCAATTCCATATCACTTTCCGACCTTCTCTGTTACTTCGTCAGGAATATCAAAATTTGCATATACATTCTGGACATCGTCATGGTCCTCAAGCGCATCTATAAGCCTAATCATCTGCTCTGCCGCCTTTCCGTCCAGCGCTACATAGTTTTTGGGAAGCATGGTTATTTCAGCTGACTCAACGGGAATATTTGCCTTCTCAAGCGCAGCTTTAACATTATTGAAGTCTTCCGGTGCGGTTACTATCTCAAAGTTTTCTTCTTCTGGGTCGTTTTTCATATCCTCAGCCCCTGCATCAAGGGCAGCAGACATTACAGAGTCTTCCGTTGCCTTCGACTTATTAACCAGAATATAACCCTTTTTATCGAATATCCATGAAACACATCCTGTTTCGCCGAGGCTCCCGCCGTGTTTTGCCATTGCATGTCTTATCTCCGGAACAGTCCTGTTCTTGTTGTCAGTCATTACCTCAATCATTAAGGCAACGCCGGAAGGGCCGTACCCTTCATACATGATTTCCTCGTATGTAACTCCGGGAAGTTCGCCTGTGCCCTTCATAATCGCCCTTTTAATATTGTCATGGGGCATATTGACTTCCTTTGCATTTTCTATGGCAGTGCGCAATCTTGGATTGCCGTCAGGGTCGCCGCCTCCGAACCTTGCCGCAACCGCTATCTCTTTGACAATCTTAGTAAAGGCCCTGCCCCTTTTTGCGTCCGTATGAGCCTTTTTATGTTTTATCTGAGACCATTTGGAATGTCCTGACATTATAATCCTCCGGAAGGTAATATTTTATCTTTTTCAATGTTACTTCTTTTGACTATTTTAGCATGTTGTCTGCCGCTGTGGGCAACTTTCTTTTAATAGTCGCTGACCCTATTTTTTGACCAAATGTCTCTTCATAATTGATCTACTTTATTCTCTTTTTCCAATACTCAGGTTCTCTGTTTAATTGCATAACTGCGATTATTGTAACTTCTTCTTCGATGACCTGATAAATCACACCAAATGGGAAACGATTGGTTAAGCATCTTCTCGTGTTTTCCGAAAACTTAGACCAAGCTGCTGGGAAATGGATTATCCGCTGAATTGTTGAGAAAACTTCCCTTGAGAACTCCAAGCCAAGCCCTGCCCGACATTCTTCAAAATAATTTATCGCTTCAAGCAGCTCTTCCTTTGCTTCGGGATGAAAAGAATATTTCATCTATGAAATTTTTCCTGAATTTCCCTGAATACCTTATCGCCGGGTATTGTTTTGACTTTGCCGGTTTTAATTTCGTCAACCCTTCTTTCAGCTACTTTTGCCCATAAGGCATCTATTTCTTTTTGCGATGGATGTAAGCTGTTGAGAATCTTTTCAACCAATGTAGTTTTTATATCTACCGGTAAAGACTCAACCATTGAAATTAGCTCGTTTGTTTTTGCAGCCATAATGTCACCTCGCTTTTCTATATTTTAGCAT
>JAHILQ010000128.1 GCA_018896985.1 Nitrospinota bacterium | reverse complement strand
TGATCAGCTTTGTTTTGTCAGGGTCAAGTATGCAGTCCTTAACCGTCATAGTAGCGACAAGCACTTCAACTGCAGGGACCCTGCCTCTGCCGTCAGCCCTCGGCAGAAGCCTCATTGAGATTATGCCTTTAATAACAGATGCAAGCTGCATCCTGACCTGCTTGTGCTGATACGGAGGGAAAACAGATATTATTCTGTTTATTGTCTCCATCGCATCAATCGTATGAAGGGTGCTGAGCACAAGATGCCCTGTCTCTGCAGCAATAAGAGATATCTGTATTGTCTCAAAGTCGCGCATTTCGCCCACGAGAATTACATCAGGGTCCTGCCTGAGCGCAGCTCGCAAGGCCTTGCTGAAAGACTCTGTATCGGTGCCGACCTCTCTCTGGTTTATAATACTGCTCTTATCTCTGTGCAGATATTCTATGGGGTCTTCTATTGTTACAATGTTGTTTGTGCGATTCGTATTGATATAATCAATCATCGAGGCAAGCGTCGTTGTCTTGCCGCTGCCTGTTGTGCCTGTGACAAGTATAAGACCACGTGGTTCAAGAGCTATCTTTTTAAGGACATCAGGCAGCTGAAGTTCCTCTATGGTTGGAATCCTCATAGGTATCACCCTGAAGACAATGCCGACGGCGCCCTGCTGGACAAACGCATTGCACCTGAATCTGCCGAGTCCGGGTATGCTGTATGCAAGGTCAAGATCGTTTTTCTTTTTGAAAACTTCTCTCTGCTCCGGGCTCATAATAGACAATGCAATCTTGAGCGCATCCTCCTGAGAAACCTTATTTGCCGATACCATCGGCGCCAGTTCTCCGTTAACCCTCATTATGGGCGGAGAGCCGACTTTTATATGAAGGTCAGATGCATTCTGCGCCATAGCGCTTTTAAGGAGTTCATTTACTTCCACTGTATCTTCCTCCATGTATTAGTAAGTTCATAAATAAAACCACATACACGTCATTCCCGCTTGTCGGATTTGTCATTCTCCCGATGCTTCGGGATTCGGAATCATTCTGAAGAAAGATGCTGGACAAGCCAGCATGACAGATGGGAGAAAGATTGCGGACAAGCCGCAATGACAGAACCTGAATATCATATACGTTTACTACTGAACTCCTTAATATCTGTCCTCGCCGTCTATTTTTTAGCGGCAATGGCATCAATGATTTTAGTCTCTATCTCTTTTGCAGTGTCAGGATTATTTTTCAGAAATTCCTTGACGTTCTCCCTTCCCTGCCCGATCCTGCTGCCGCTGTAACTGTACCATGCGCCTGATTTTTCGATGATTCCCTTTTCAACTCCGATATCCACAAGTTCTCCTGCCCTTGATATTCCCTCGTTGAAGTATATATCAAATTCTGCCTGTTTGAATGGCGGCGCAACCTTGTTCTTCACAACCTTGACCCTTACCCTTCCGCCTATGACCTCCTGATTCTCCTTTATGCTGTCTATTTTTCTTATATCAAGCCTCATGGCCGAATAAAACTTCAATGCCATCCCGCCTGTGGTTGTCTCAGGATTTCCGAACATTACCCCTATCTTCATTCGTAGCTGGTTTATAAATATAACTGTGGTCAGAGACCTTGAAATTGCCGCTGTGAGTTTTCTTAATGCCTGGCTCATTAGCCTTGCCTGCAATCCCGGAAGTGAATCGCCCATTTCACCCTCTATCTCTGCCTTCGGCACAAGGGCTGCTACAGAGTCTATGACAACAATATCTACAGCGCCGCTCCTTACCAGCGCCTCGGTAACCTCAAGCGCCTGTTCTCCTGTGTCAGGCTGCGATATAAGGAGGTCTTCAATCTTTACGCCGAGTTTTTTTGCATAATTTGTATCCAGCGCATGTTCTGCATCAATAAAAGCAGCAGTGCCGCCTGCCTGCTGTGCCTGTGCAATCGCATTAAGGGCAAGCGTTGTTTTGCCGGATGACTCAGGTCCGTATATCTCTACAACCCTTCCCCTCGGGTATCCTCCTATGCCGGTTGCCATATCAAGCGCAAGAGAGCCTGTAGGTATAACCTGAATTCCTTCAGCGACCCCTCCTTCGCCAAGCCTCATTATCGCGCCCTTGCCAAAACTCTTTTCTATCTGAGAAATCGCCATCTCAAGCGCCTTAATCTTATCCTTGCTCGTCTCCTTGCTTATTTCCTTACTCATCATGCCTCCTTTTAAAATCTATAGTTCCTTTCCGATAGGAATCTCACTCAGTTTAAAATGTTCTGCTCCGCCCGGCTTCAGTTCGCTCTTCATCATAGTTATATTGTTAACCCCTATCTTACCAAAATCCACTTCTTTTAGTGTAGCAAGTTCTTTTATCAGCGCATCCTTGTTTCTCATGGATTTAACCCTGCCGATTGTGAGATGAGGCGTGAACTGTTTGTCATCTTTTTCGAAGCCAAGTCCTGCCATTGATTCATCTATATCACGCTGTAGTTTTATTATTTCTTCTGAATCATGCACGCCAAGCCATATAACCCTCGGATATTTTATATTCGGGAATGCGCCCGCGCCTGATACCTGAAGAGAAAATCTCTCATATGATTTAGCCAGAGAAAACAGTCTTTCATTTATATCTTTCAGTAGTTCTTCCTGCGTGTTGCCCAAAAATTTTAAGGTCAGGTGGAGGTTCTCAGGCGGAATCCACTTTACATCAGCCCCCGCTGCCTTCAGTTTTTCTATGTAACCATAAATGTTTTTCTTAAGTTCCTCCGGTAATTCCAGTGATATAAAACACCTTAACCCCATACAGACACAACTCCATAAAGAAACTCTAATGCGGCAAGAGAAAGCCTAAGATTTTTTGACTTAAAAATCCCGTGTATCTTTATGATTAATTTTAATTCAGGAGTCTCCATAACTGTAACACCAGATTCGTATATACCGCAGCGCCTATGTCATCTGCCATTATCCCGAATCCGCCATTAAAAACATCCTCAAGCTTTCTCAGCGGAGGCGGTTTGAGTATATCAAAGAATCTGAATAAAACAAACGCCGCAATTATGTAGCCCCAGCTAAGAGGCAAAAATAAGAGAGATGCCATATAGCCTGTAAATTCATCAATGACTATGCAAGACGGATCTTTTTTTTGCTCCGAAAATACCTTTTTCCCACCCTCCCCCTCACCCCCTCCCATCAAGGGAGGGGGATTATTTAGTTCCCTCTCCCCTCGTGGGACGGGGTCCCCGAAAAGTCGCAGACTTTTTGGGGTACAGGTAGGGTTAGGGTGAGGGGGATTACTTTCAAGGAGTCTTATTGTCTGATTGGATGACAAAATACCTGCGATTATAAAAAACACAGTTAATGCTATGTGCGCTAAGACAGACGGCTTAAGAGCAACCATGAAGAAAACTGCTGCCAGAGTTCCGAACGTACCCGGAGCAAAAGGCATATA
>JAHILQ010000127.1 GCA_018896985.1 Nitrospinota bacterium | reverse complement strand
TTTCAGCTTCGGATAAACGGAAAGCAGGGTCCCGCTGGCTGCGATGCCGAGCATGGCGATGCTGATCACCATAAACGCAAAATGGTACCAGAGGGATATCGAAAAGATCCTCATCAGGGTTATCTCATACGCAAGGCTTGAAAGTGAGACGAAGAAGATTAGCGGAAGTATGGAGCGGCTTTTTTCCATGGGCTATAAAAATTATAGCGCATATCTGGACGATTGTCTTTTAATGTTTTCAGTTGTTATTTTTTCTGGTATCCTTTAGACAAAGGAACTGGATCCCTGTTTTCACGGGGAACCCTGGATTCCGCATCAAGTGCGGAATGACAACCACATGACAGGAGAAAAAATTTTCCAGGTGAAACCCAGCCCATTCATACTTCTCTGCACAACAGGGCTTTTTGCCTATTCAGTTCAACAATATCCAAAAGCCCTGTACTGCCCCTGTTTGCCTCCCATTTGGGCGCAGACCCGTCGGGTGTTGGATTTATTGCTGCTGTTTCAGCATTTACCGGCATTGTTGCCAGCATTCCTGCCGGTTTATTTTCGGATAGAATTGGCAGGAAAAACATGCTCCTGCGGCTCTGCGATGGGAATCCTTGGCTCAATAATGGACATAGGACACACAACCGGACCATTGTTTTCAGGCATTGTCGCTTATTATTTGGGCTATGGCGTGTCTTTTGCGGGAGCTGCGTTAGTGCTTGTCGCAGCAGCTATCGTATTCCGTTTTTCTGTAGTGAGACAGAAAAAGGGCGATTCTATAGCAAAGCAATCTTAAGTGAAATGTAGGTTCACCGTCTGTATTCGTGATGAATGTTAAATTGAAAACGAATAGTTAACGCTTATCTGTTTTTAATATCCTCAACTGCTTCTTTTGCAATGAGCCTTACTTCTTTGTTTGTGTCATTGTTTGCTGTTTCTTCAAGCAAATGGACAGATTCTTCGTGCCCTATAATGCCGAGAAGATAAGCGGCATCGCCTCTTACTGCAGGTTCGGGATTTTTTAGCTGTGACAGAATATAAGGGACAGACCTGTCAATATTTTCCGGATCTTCTTTCTTCAGGGTCTCTACCAATGCAGACATGCCGAGCCTTACCCTCACCCTCTCGTCAGCCATCAGCTCTCCGATAAATGCATAGAGGGATTTATCATGCTTGAACATGTCAATAATGTTTTCAAGAAACCCATTCTCCATGTAATCAGCAATCATCCGTCTTAGTTCAGAGGGTTCTATTTTTATTTCACTCATGGGGATATGATACCAGAAATTGTTTTTTATATATGCAGGACATTGAAGGTTGATAAGAGATGCGGAGAAGATGCCTATTTTGTCAATCAACTTCTACAGTATTTTTGTAAAATAAGGTATGGCTTTCAGGGTAAACAGGGAGCGATTCAGAGAGCTTGCAGAAAGTGCGCTTGAAAGATTGCCTGAAGAGTATAGGAAATATTTCATGAATATTACGATCTCCGTAGAGGATTATCCATGCAGGGAAGATGCAGAAAGATTAAACTTAAAGAGAAATCGCCTGCTCGGGCTCTACAGCGGAGTTCCCCATACGGACAAGGAAGGGTTTTTTACCATTCCTTATCCCCTGCCTGACAGGATAATCCTTTATCAGCGGAATATCGAAGACATATGCTCAACGGAAGAGGAGCTTGTTGAACAGATTTGGAAAACACTCATCCACGAAGTCGGCCACTATTTCGGACTTTCAGAGAAGGATATGGGAAAATACGAATGAAGACTATTTTTGTTTTATTGCAGATTGATCTCTATGAATCATCTTTAAAGCAAATAATGTTTTTATTGTATAATACGTATCCATGGGCTTATGGGGAGATATAAGGCAAGATTTTAAGGCTGTTTTTGAGAAAGACCCTGCAGCAAAAAACAGCCTTGAGGTGATGTTCGCCTATCCGGGTTTCCACGCAATTTTTCTCCATCGGATTAACCACCTGCTCTGGAATTTGGGCCTTCCCGTCATCCCGCGTTTCCTCTCTCATATTGGAAGATTTTTAACAGGCATTGAGATACATCCTGCTGCAAAGATAGGCCCCGGCCTTTTCATTGACCACGGCATGGGCGTTGTGATTGGGGAGACAACAGAAATCGGGGAAAACGTTCTTCTTTATCAGGGTGTGACATTAGGCGGCACAGGAAAAGAAAAAGGCAAAAGGCATCCCACGCTCGGCAATAATGTCACCGTCGGCGCAGGCGCAAAAATACTCGGTGTGATAAAGATAGGAGACAACGCGATAATAGGGGCAAACTCCGTGATACTTAAAAATGTGCCTGATAATTCCATCTCCGTCGGAGTGCCGGGAAGGGTGACAAGAAAGAAAGTTATAAGAATGACTACAGAGGAAGGGCTTGTTGAGTTTTATGACTATTTCCCTGACCCCCTTTCAGAAAAGCTGAAAGAACTGGAATCACACGTTGATGCCCTTACAAAGAAGATAGATGCAATAGAGAAGGCTCAGAAGACAGGAGGAAAGATGAAGGTCTATAACACCCTCACAGCGGAAAAAGAAGACTTTATCCCTCTGAATAAAGACAGGGTGAATATGTATGTATGCGGCGTCACTGTATATGACAGCTGCCATATTGGGCACGCAAGAAGCGCAATAGTGTTTGATGTGATTCAGAGATACCTCAGATACAGAGGCTTTAATGTGACATTCGTGAGGAATTTCACTGA
>JAHILQ010000126.1 GCA_018896985.1 Nitrospinota bacterium | reverse complement strand
AGTAAGCAGAATAACATATCGCCAGTTCAACAATGGGATTCTCTACTTTCTTACCCCGTTAGAAAGCCCCCATGTATGCGGGGAAAAAGCTTTTTCCTTTCTAACGGGGTTTATGATTATTCGTTTATCTCTTCCGTATCTCACCTACGCCTATAAATGGTATTGCCCCACCGCCTGTAACCTGCGGGAGGATTCCATTCCATTTATCTATAGCCCTGAGATTGGCCTCTATCTTTCTAAGCTCTATAAGGTCCGGTGAAATATTTGCCCTTTGCAGCCTCAGGGACTCTGCCTCTGCCCTTGCTGCTGTAATCTTCTGCTCTGCCTCAATCTTTATCCTGTCCAGGTCTCTCTTTGCCTTTAGCGCTAGCTGTTCTGCTGTCTGCTTTGCCTCAATAGCCTCTGCAAATACTTTGGAGAAGCTGAATGAGACAATAGAAAACGCATCAACTGCTATGTTATACTCCAAAAGTCTTTCAGAAAGGTTTGCTCTCATTGCCTCGCTTACTGCTGCTCTCTTTGTTATAAGCTCTTCTGCTGAATACCTGGCTGACACAGCCTTCATTACCTCTTGTATTGCAGGGTCTATAATACGCTCCTTGAATTGCACCCCAAGGGTTTGATAGACAACATTTGCCTTATCAGGTACGATATGATAGTTAAGCGCAACCGATGATGTCACATCCTGAAGATCAGCCGAGCCAGATACGGCATCAGTCACTGCCTTCTGCACCTTGACATCCATTATGGCAACCCTCTGCATTATAGGTACCCTGAAATGCAGTCCTTCATTCAACACCGTATCTTGAACGGCGCCAAAATTAAGGACAACCCCTCTTTCACCTGCCCCAATCTGAACCCATGGACTTAAAAACAGAAAAAAGACCAGAATTGCTCCAATAATCAGCGCCAGCCTCATAGGTCCTTTCTTCATCGCAGACTGCATTGCCTCCTTAGCCTTATAGACATCTCTCTCATCCATTATGCTTCCTCCTTTTATGATTTAGATCGTATCTTCATACCTTGCAAATTGAAGTTTTGAAAAGCTATCTTGACAGACTTTAACCCTTTTTTCGAATTATGTCAAGAGTTTTCGGAAAAATTGTGAAAAAATTATAGGATGAAATTATTGAAAAAACTGCTGCAAGGTATAGGGAGATATTGGAGATAGGGGTTTCGGTGTAAAAGAAGTTCTGCGAAGCCGAATGTGGACAGAGCGAAGCATAGTCTTTTACATCGTATTAGATGCCAGCGATTGCAGGGAGCATGTAATTTTGGTGTTTGAGTTAATCAGTCGATTTTTCCAATATAAAGTTTAGAGTTTTTTTAAGCCCATTACTAAATGCTAAAATATCTTCCTCAAAAACCATGACTCTATTGTGTTCGTGGGTTTCTCCAACCCGTTTTGATTCACTAATGACCAAGTATTTTGATCCCTCCACTGATTCTTTAACATCAAAGAAGTATGTTCGGTTCCCGGCAGACACTCTTTCCGAAAACAATTCATTTTTCTTTATTGTCATAATTTTTCTCCTTTTGTAGTAGATTTAAAGCCAAAATTATGGCATATCATGGTATAGGCGAACTAAGTTCGTCTATCAACTCTTAAACGGTATGAAAAGCTAACTTGTTTTATCCTCATTTTCTTGAACTATACACTTTTCAGGCGGGGTTTTCAAGGGGAATTAAATAAGAAAACTCTCATTACCACGTAAGCGAGAGAATAGTCTTGATATCTGACTGAAGCCGGTTAAATTTGCATTTGAGCGCCATGCACTGCTCTGAGCGGTAACAGTTGCCGTCTTTTATAACAACATGGATGTGAATTCCTGTCTCTTCTGCATAAGGACAAGGCAGATGCAGTTTTCTTGTAGTCTCGGAATAGTGTTTTTCCTTTATAGATGGATGCATGAATTTTTATCTGTTCTTTAATTTTGCGAGCAGAAGCCCTATGTACTTGTTAATTGGATTGCCTCTTGAGTATCTAACAAGATTTTGGTAATTAAATCAAGTCCCGTTAGAAGTCAGAAACTTCTAAACGGGACAAGCTTAAAACATAAAACATCTTATATAATATCCCATGCTTATCCTCGGAATAGACACATCATGCGATGACACCGCTGCTGCTGTTGTTGAGAACGGTGCTAAAATTATTTCCAATATTGTCTCAAGCCAGACGGATATTCACAAAAAATACGGAGGCATTGTTCCGGAGCTTGCATCGCGAAGGCATATAGAGATGATACTGCCTGTTGTTGATGAGGCGTTGAAGGCCGCAGGCGCAGGGCTTGAAGATGTCTCGGCTGTTGCGGTCTGCCATGGGCCCGGATTGATCGGCTCTCTTCTTGTCGGATGTTCATTTGCAAAGGCATTATGTTTTTCAAAGAATATTCCTTTGATTGCAGTAAATCACCTTGAGGGGCACATATTCTCCTGTTTTCTGGAAGAACCCCGGCCTGAATTTCCGTTCATATCGCTGATAGCATCAGGCGGTCACACGAGCCTCTACAGAGTTGACGAGTTTGGGAAATACAGAGAACTGGGCAGGACAAGGGATGACGCATCAGGCGAGGCTTATGACAAGGTATCCAAGCTTCTTGGGCTTGGTTATCCGGGAGGCCCTGTAATTGATAAGCTTGCATCCGAAGGAAATCCAAAGGCGATAGATTTTCCAAGGCCGTATCTTCCTGAATCATTTGATTTCAGCTTCAGCGGTTTGAAGACAGCAGTTTTGCAATACCTGCGTGACGCATCACGCATCACGCGTAACGAGGACATTGCTGCCTCATTTCAGGCGTGCATGGTTGATGTGCTTGTAAGAAAGACAGAATGGGCGATAAAAAAAGAGGGCATAAGGCGAGTCACTCTCTCAGGCGGTGTGTCTGCAAACAGCGAATTAAGAAAAAGAATGAAAGAAATGGGCGATGAAAGGGAAACAGAGATATTTATTCCATCCATAAATCTGTGCACGGATAACGCTGCTATGATTGCCTCGGCAGGGTATCATCACTTTTTAAATAAGGACTTCGCAGGCATAGACCTGAATCCCAAGGCATACCTTCCACTTTAACTCGAATGATGCAGACATTGCTCAATCCCGATGTGTATCGGGACTTTAACTCGATGAGTTTATTGAAATATCTTCATTT
>JAHILQ010000125.1 GCA_018896985.1 Nitrospinota bacterium | reverse complement strand
TTTTGCTGTCCATCTCAATTTTTACTTTTTTGGATATAACCTTCGGAAATGTGTCTGTTGTCATTATTGCAGATGCAATGTCACGGAGGCTTGACCTGCCTAAATTAGCTGCAAGTTCTGGAATTACCGCTTTTATCTTTTCCATAGGCATCGGTGTTCCAATGACACCTGTTGAGCAGACATAGACGAGGGAAGGATTGATATTCAGGCTTTTTGCCGTGAGCGACGCTGTCTCAGCGGCATCCTCCAGCCCTTTTCTGCCTGTGCACGCATTTGCATTTCCGCTGTTTACGATTATTGCCTGTCCCCTTCCTGAAGCGATTTTTTCCATTGCAAGCCTTACAGGCGCTGCCTTTACCATGTTTGTTGTAAAGGCGCCTGCGATGTTTGCCTCTGTACTGGAATAGATTAGGGCGATGTCTTTTCTGCCAGGCTTTTTGATTGCGGCCTCTGCCGCTGAGAACAGAAAACCTTCGGGGATGTATGTTTTGTCTTTATTTTTCAGCATTGCATCTATTTTATCATATTTATAATGCATTAAAGATATTTCATTTCCATAAGTATGTTTTTTGTAATCATGATTGTGTAAGATAATATCTGATGAGAGAAAATTTGAGATGGATAAAAATGTTTTCCGTGATTAAGGATAAAATCAGCACAGCGTGTACCGTACTTTGGCAGTCAGTTAAATCTTTTATTAAAAACGATAATTCTTCTGCGGCTGCTTCGCTTGCTTATTACTCGCTTTTTGCTTTGATTCCCCTGCTGCTCTTGCTGTTTTTTGCTCTCAGTTTCTTTATAACATCCTCCAAGGCTATTATGCAGAGGATTACCATACTCATCAGCCAGTTTATCCCTTATTACAGTGACACCATACTTAACGAGGTCTACACGCTGGCAAGGCATAAAGGGATATGGGGAGTTGTGAGCATAGGAGTGCTTCTCTGGGCATTGATGCCATTAATGGGGACGCTGAGAACTGCCTTTTATAATATCTTCAAGGTAGAGGAGAGACCTCCTTTTCTGAAAACGAAACTTTTGGACATAGTCGTAATACTTCTTACGCTCTCTTTTCTTGTTGCTGTCAGTTTTTCAAATGTGGTGTTTAAAAAATTTCTTGTTCTTGGTGACAGCACGCTTCTTTATAATATTGCATCCTATTGCCTTACTGCTGCCGTAATATCAATATTCTACCTTGTTTTTATCCCTGCAAAAGTTCCATTCTGCTATATATTTGCAGGCTCGGCGCTTACAACATTATTATGGGGGATAATCAGACCTGTATTCGGTCTTTTCCTCTCGTACAACCCTCAGTACGGCATTACCTTTGGCTCATTAAAGGCGTTGTTTATCATCATTATATGGATATATTACTCGTTCAGCGTGCTTCTCTTCGGAACAGAACTAATCGCCAATCTAAGGAGAAAAGACGTTCTGCTGCTGCGCGGGTTGTTTGATGAAACACATACTGACAGGAGGACACAAAGGCTTAAAAGAAAGTTCGGGCGGGATTATAGGGCAGGGGAGGTTATATTTGAGGAAGGAGAAAAAGGCAGCGAGATGTTTTATATCCTCTCCGGCAGTGTGAGGCTGATTAAAAAAGATCAGACGCTGAGGGTTATGCAAAAGGGTGAATACTTTGGAGAGATGGCGTTATTGATTGGGACCCCGAGGACAACAAGCGCGCTCGCAGAAGAGGATAACACTTCTCTTGCTGTTATAGCGCCTGAGAATTTTGAAGCGCTTCTCAGGGAAGAACCGAAGATAGCGATTTCATTTTTAAAGGAACTTGCTCACAGGCTTAAGAAGACCAATGAAATTCTGCAGTAAACCCGAAATGCAGTTTTTCGGGAGGCTGTGACTGTCTTTCGGCAATATTAAACTACCTTCGTAAAAGTCCAGATGTTAGTGCTATATATTAAACTCTTACAAATTCTCATGTGGGGCTATCCGCTCCACTTTGTGGAGTCTTCAGCCCCTATTCTGACAGACCCGTGAATTTTGCCTCAATCCATCCACAGCCTCCTCACGAACTTTATGAGGAATAGTGATGAAATTATATTTGATTTTTTGTATCATAAGGCTTGCAATTACACAGCAGGATAGAAGAAAAAGGGCGTAGATGGAATTAAACTCTTCCGCAGGAAAAGACAAGAGCGCGCTGATAGAAAGGCTTCTCAAAGAGCTTCCTGTTTTTAAAAGTCTTTCTGATAAGTACCTGAGTCAGCTTGCAAGGGACTTCATTGTCTTTCAGGTAAAGAAAGGTGAAACAGTATTTTATCAGTCAGACAGCAGCACAGACCTTTACATAGTTCTTGAGGGCGCGGTAAGGGCGTCTCTCTTAAACCGTGAAGGGCAGGAACTGGTTCTTGCAACTTTTGATAAAGGCGATTTTTTCGGCGAGATGAGCCTTCTTGACGGAAAACCGAGGTCTGCCACAATGATAGCTGCGGAGGACTCAGTTCTCGGAATGCTGAAGCGGGAAAGGTTTCTTTCTGCAGTCAAGAACGACCCCATGATTGCCATTGACCTTCTCTCTGCCGTGGTGCAGAGGCTGAGAATGGCAGACGGTATGATAGAATCCTTAGCGTTTCTGGATGTCAGCCAGAGATTAATGAAATTGCTTCTGCAGATAGCAAAGGCAGAAGGCGAAAAAGATAAAAGCGGCTTTTTCAGGATAAAAAAGCTCACCCACAAGGAGCTTGCAGCCCGCACAGGCGCATCAAGAGAGGCAATATCCAAGGTTATAAAAGTGCTTGCTTTCAGGGATGTTGTGAGAGAGGAAGGGAATTGCTTACTTATCTCTCCTGACGCAGAAAGCGGAATGTAGCCCCAATAGAAAGGAGGCTTTCTATCAAGGTAAATATATGGTGAATTTTACCTTGACAGCGTAGTTTTATCCCTTTACACTTTGATATAGATATAGATGTGTACAGGCTGTCTCCCGGTCTCATTTTAAAAGGTTGAATTCTAAATTCCGATATAGATGAATATAGATGAATATAGATGAATGATGAATAAGGTTAAAAGAAGGAGGTGCGGTCGAGTGGGCAGAAAAATGATAGCTGTATTCATTTTCGTATTTATTTTTTATGTCTCTGTTAATATTGCCGAGTGTTTTGCCGAATTAAAATGCGTTGATGCAGAGGGCGAGGCTGTTATCGTGAACAGCGATGTGCCGTCTGCAAAAGCAGAGGCTACTGCTCGGGCAAAATGGAGTGCGATAGAGCAGGCAGTGGGCGTTGAGGTTAAGGCACAGAGCGTAGTTCAGAATATGACGCTTGTTGACGATGCTATAAGCAAACAGATAAGAGGTGTTATTTCTAATTTTAAGGAGCTTGCCAAAGAAACACGGAAAGATACCTTTTGGGTCAGGATAAATGCATGTGTTGAACCTTTAAAAGCAAGAGATGCCGTATCATCCCTTGCGCTTAATAATTCTATAGCTGTGTTTATACCTGCAAAAAAACCCAAGGTTGTCAAGGAAATGGAGGAGATTCACAAAACACCTTACGGCAAAACCGAAAGGAGCGGGCTTGCAACCAAAGATGAATATGATGAGACCAACATCCTGTCAGAGAATCTTATCGGCAGGCTTACGGAGCAGGGCTATACTGTTATTGATGTTGCGCCGACCCATGCGCTTGAAGCTCAGGAAATAGAAAATGCGGTCAAGAGCGGTAATTTCTTAACTGTAAGAAGCCTGATGTATAAATTCCTCTCAAACATCCTCCTTATAGGGAAGATTGATTACACTATTTCCACGAGAAAGGGTCAGGACATAGGATATGGCATATCCATGCCTTTTAATAATGTGACAGTGAGGCTTACATATCGCATTGTAACCAGAGACAATACAGGAAAGACAATCATACTTACTGCCGGCACAGAAGAAGGCAAGGGAATGGCAATGAACGTGGAGGATGCTGCAGCGAATGGATTGAAAGACTTGTCAGCAAAACTTATCCCTGTTGTCCTTGACAAAGTAGGCCAGTATATTAAAGGCATTGCAAAGAAGGTTCAGATTAAGGTAAGCGGCGTTAGTGATATAAATACAAACTTTGAGGTTAAGGAAGTCCTTCAGCACCTTGCATGGGTAACAAATGTTGAAGAAAAGGGCATTGGCGAATTTACATTGAGCTACCCTGAAAATCCTATTTA
This sequence comes from Nitrospinota bacterium, assembly GCA_018896985.1. Lineage (GTDB taxonomy): Bacteria > Nitrospirota > Thermodesulfovibrionia > Thermodesulfovibrionales > UBA1546 > UBA1546. The sequence continues at coordinate 9,678 of JAHILQ010000125.1, read as the reverse complement.
TCTTGCAAACAGCATAAGCCAGAAGGGCAATTTCCAGATAGTGAACTTTTCACCGGATTCAATAACTGTAAAATATCAAAAATAAAAAGGGGAATTGATTATGCTGAGAATGATGTCACTACTCACATTGCTTTTGCTAATAACTGCTGCATGCGCGCCGCCGGCAGTTAAGACAACTGCACTTATGCCTGCCCGATTTCATGATGCAGCCAAGGTGAGAGAGGTAGCGGTTTTGCCCTTTGACGGCAGGGGCGGAGCAGAATTTGCTGCTGAAATAGAGGGTATGCTGGCTGGTGTTAATATAGGTGATAAGCAGTATTTTACTCTGATTGACAGGGTAAGGATTGATAAACTTATAAGCGAAATGAAACTATCCCAGAGCGCCCTTGTCGATTCAAATACCGCTGCTAAAGTGGGTAAGTTGGTTGGCGCCAAAGGAATATACACAGGTGTTGTAAGTGCATCAGACACATCTGACAGTAGTTACAGAGAGGAGCGCACCAGATGCGCGTATAATGTCACCAAATATGATAAAAAAGGAAGGGCATATGAAGAATGTGGTAAGTGGCAAACATATACAGTTTCATGCACAAAAAGGGATGCAACTTTTACTTTTACTCCAAAGCTCATTGAAGTAGAGACAGGAAGAATTGTATATGCCAACAATATTTCAGGCACAGCAAGTTCCTCAGCATGTGAAGACAGTAAGTCCCCTCTCGCAGCACCGTTTGAACTTATAGATAGGGCAAAGTGGGTTGCAAAGGCACAACTCAAGAGAGATGTGGCTCCTTATTATGTTACTTTTGAAATTAAACTGATGGATTCAACGGATGGTATTGCTTCAAAGGAAGCTGAAAAGAAATTCGAGCAAGGGATTGATTATGCAAAAGGCAATAGGTTTGACAGGGCATGTGAATTGTGGGGTGAGGCAAGAATTCTTTCACCAAATACACCATCCATACTTTATAACTTAGGAATATGCTCTGAAGTTACAGGAGAGCTTGAACAGGCATTGGATTTGTATAAAAAGGCTGACAGGGCTTATGGCAAACCTGACGATAGGATAACATCAGCGCTCCATAGAGTTTCAGAGGCGATACAGAAACAGAAGAAACTCAAAGAGCAGATTGGCAGATAGCTAAAAAACAGGAAAAATCGCCACTTTAATTGACCTGAAAGGCGGTGTTTTCGTCGCGCTGTAAAAACCCTTAAGGCGGATGTGAATTTTACCTTTACATATCTTGCTGTTAGTGGTAAATAGTAAGAAGAGACGATACTAATGCTATGAATAACTTTAACGACAAAACGAAGGAGGTAGGTATGAAAGGCTGTATGAGAGTTCTGTTTATGGTTTTTATTTTTGCGTTTGTTTCTTCGTGCGGGAAGCAGGTTGCTAAATGCACTGACCCAACAGATAATCCCTCTCACCATTATCTGGTGGGGATGCAGGCGCTGGAGGAGAAAAAAGTTGATGTGGCGCAGAGTAAATTTGAGAGGGCTCTTTTTTGTGATGAAAAGTTCTCTCCTGCCCATGACGGACTTGCTATTGTAAGCGCTAAAAAGGCTGAGGCGCAGAGCGACCCTAAATTTAAAACCGTTGAGGCAAACAGCGCAAAGGAACATCTAAAAAAGGCAGATAAACTTGCCGAGTCTAACGAGGACAGGTTTGATTATCTTGTAGCAACGATGAGAGTGCATAGCGCCATTAAAACACCAAAAGACTGGCTGAAGACGGCAGAAGATGCTTTCAGCGATATCCGCGATCTGAAGGTTGAAGAAAAGAAGCTGACCTATTATCAGGGCAAAGAGGCTGCAGATTATTTTATGGGCAAGGCTTACCTTAAGGCAATGGAATTCCAGAAATCCAGAGATAAATTTGCCGATGTCCTTAATATGAAAAGGGAAGGCAAATGGCATGAAAAGGCTGATAAGGCGCATAAGCGCGTAGATAAGATAGTCCGCGCTATGGCAGGCATTACAGTAGGCGATGTCGGCAAGCAGATAGCTGTTAAAGATTCAGTCACAAGGGCAGACCTTGCGGCGCTTCTTATTGTTGAGATGAAGCTTGACAAACTGTTCGCAGGACGCATCCCGGTAAAATCACAGATTGACAAGATGAAGGCAGAGTTCACACCTGCTGATATGCTTACCCATTCCTTTAAAGAAGAGGTCATTACAATAATGAAGTGGAAGGTAAGGGGGCTTGAGCCCAGATATGATGAAACCACAAAGGCATATCTGTTCATGCCTAAAGAACCTGTTTTAAGAGGGGAGATGGCGTTAATTCTCGAGGATGTGCTGATAAAACTCACAGGAGATGAGAAACTTGCAACAGCATATTTTGGACAGGATAAATCACCATTCCCTGATGTAAAAACAACCTCTCCTTTTTACAATGCAGTGATGAACATGACAACAAAGGGGATTATGGAAGGGGAACTTTCCGGTGAATTCAGAGTTGGCGCTCCGGTTGACGGAGCAGAAGCTATTCTTGCCATGAGAGTTTTAAAACAGAGGATGAACATTTATTAGAAATTAAAAAATGAAAAGAAGTGTCCGTGAACAGTGTCTGTGACTGACACAGATAACTGACACTGAGAAAAAGGAGGATGATATGAAACATAAGAGATGGCTTATCGGAGCGTTGATTTTACTCATTGGAGTTGGAGGCATAGCTGTTGCCCAGCAATACCCGACTGATCAGATGGGCGGACAGCAGCAACCTGCGCAGCCTGCTAGCACTGTTCAGGTTGACGCAAGTTTTACCGCTGCAAATGAGTGGCTGAGCAAGAATCACCTTTCTTTAACCGGCAGCCCTGCAGGGAGGGATGATGCCGCTGCTTTCAGTCAGGAAATGATCTTGTTTTACGGCGAGGCGTACGGCAATCCTGCGCATACCAATATCGCGCAAAGGGGAGGCATGGCTAAAAGGGCAGCAGTAGTTGTGGCCCAAAGATCGCTTGCAGAATATATTAACGGCTTTGCGATTGTCGGCGATACGCTGGTTAAAGACGGCGTAGCACAGTATGATGTAATCAGGTCTGCTGTTGCGGGGTTTATAAAGGGCGTTCAGGTGGTTTTTCAGGATTACAGCCCAGAGAAAGATACTGCCATTGCCATAATCAAGGTAGGAATGCACGGGCCGGATGGTTTTGCATCAAGCCTGTACAAGAAAATGTTTGTGACTGAAAAAAAGATGGACCCTCAATTTGTAAAAGCCATACATGAGGTGGATGGCAATCCTGCGCCTAATTTTAAGACAGCGGTTGTTCCTGTAGAAGCGCATGACGGGCTTATAATTGACGCTACTGAGCAGAACTTCAGACCTGCATTGATAAACAGGGTGTTCACTCCCAAAGGAGAACTGCTTTACGATCCATCAAAGATAAGCCAGAAAGTGCTGGTTGAGCAGGGATGCGGTGAATATACGAACAGCGTGGACAAGGCAAAGGCTGCGCTTGATTCAAGAGGCGTAAAGAACCCATTGGTTATTAAGGCAATAGGTACAGTCAGCCCGTCTGATATACAGGTCTCCGATGATGACGCAGTGAAGATCTTCTCGGCAAACCAGAAGAAGGGTTTTTTTGCAAGCGCGAAGGTAGCATTTGTGCTGAAATAAATTTAACGGATGAGTGGCGGGTTTATAACTTGCCGCTCATCTTTATTACCTTTTTATTGCATTCAGGGAATATCTATGCCATTCATAGTATTGTGCCTTTGTTTTATTATTATTTTTTCGCCGCTGCCCTCTGCAGCTAAGACCCTTATTCTTGACGGAGATCTGGAAAGCAGGATAAGGATGTCCCAGCAGATCAGCTTTGATGTCCAGCAAGGGGTGAAGACACTAACCTTTAAATTCGCTCTTCCGACCGAATTCTCCAACAAAGCAACGTCACAGAGCGTTGACGGTTTGAATATAAAATTCACTCCAGAACCAGTGTCAGTTGTTGACGATATAGATAAATTTGGCAACAGATTCAAGAAGGCAAAGTGGGAAAATCTGAGGCAGAGCGTCAATATCACAATATCATTTGATGCGCGCATAAAATCAGAGCTGCGTTCAATGGAGAGCAGCGCCGCATTCCCTCCAAACGGCATACCTAATGACGACGCGGTATTTCTCAAGCCGACACAGATGGTGCAGAGCGATAATGAAGAAATCATAGCCCTTTCAAGGAGACTTACAGTCAATGCAAGGACAACTCACGATGCTGTGGACGCTATACTTAACTGGGTTGCTGACAATGTAAAGTACACTTACAACCCTCCTCAATACGATGCGATACACACGCTCAAAACAGGCAAGGGCAATTGCCAGAACTTTGCGCATCTTTCAATGGCATTGCTAAGGGCAGCGGGCATTCCTTCCAGAATTGTCGGCGGCATCAGCCTTAAGCGTCAGTGGAAGGTTCCTGTTGAAAACGGCTACCTTGTGCAGGATATGGGGCAGGGAGGCCATGCGTGGATGGAGATATTCTTTCCTGATTTAGGATGGCTTTCCTATGATCCGCAGCAGTCAAGACAGTTTACTTCAACAAGGCATATCAAACAGACGCACGGACTTGATTCAAAGGATATTAATGACTCATGGTCTGCATCGCCTTATCTGCCTCAATACAATGAAAATATAGAAGCATTTTTTACCAATGACGAAACAAATATTAAACTGAGGGCATCTAAAAATGCTCCCGTATCTTATATTATGAGCAATAATCTCATGGCAAAGGTGCTGCCTGAAAAACCATTGCCGCCCGTAACGCCAAAACCCGAACCATTTGTTAAACCTATCCCTATACCAAAGCCTGAACAGGAGGTCAAGCCTTTGCCTATGCCGAAACCTGAGCCTGAGGTTAAACCCCTTCCGCCCAAGCCTGTTCCTCCTAAAAAGAAGGGCATTGTTGAATTCGGCAATATGGAATTTCCGGCACTTGTTGATGCCTATCAAACTGTTGGAAATGTTGCTACAAGGATTCTTGATAAAGAGACCGCAGAGTATGTGACATCACAATATGTCTATGCGCAGGCATTTGAAATTGGCGAGTCTCTGAATATTCAGTCTGTATCTCTTGCCATGAAGAAGTTTGGGGGAGATGGGACTATTTATATTGACCTCGTAACAGATGAAGACGGAAGACCGAGTCTCTCAGGCGTGCGGTCAAAGCCACTCTTTATAGAAGATATTAAAAAAAGACCCGGCTATTACTGGGTGGATTTTACCTTCCCCTCTGATACTCCTGTAAAACTGAAAAAAGGAAGATACTGGATAGTCATGAGGCATTCAGGAGAGGCGATAGTAAACTGGTTCTTTATTCCCAGCAATGCTTATGGGGACGGAGACGATACACGTTCAACAGTTAAGGGATATAAATGGGAAGACCTGCTGAATTATGATTTTGTGTTTAAGGTGAGGGGAAGGGTTTAATGAAAATACTCGGCATGCTGGCCGCCTTTATTATCTTGTTCATGTTTTCGGCGAATGTCCTGCCAGCTGAAAGGGAGCAGAAAAAAACCCCGCCTCTGTCTAAACAAGAAGTTCAGAAGTTAAGAGACATAGCAGTGATTATCGCAGGAGAAATAACAAGAAGAAACATAAAGTCTGTTACAGTAACGGATTTTAAGGATATTAAGGGCAACCCCTCAAAGATGGGGAAAACAGCTTCTGTTGAATTCAGGAAGCAGATGGAGGCTTTAGGCAAGACGAATTTTACGATTGTAGACAGTCGGTACGACTCGCAACCGAGCGGCGGAGGCGCTTTGGTTACGGGAATGTTTCTTCCGTTTAAAGGCGGCGATAAATGGAAGCTGGACATAAAGGTTTTATCACCTGATAACAGGCTTATTGCATCCTACAGCGGTTTCTTCAGAAAAACAAAAGGGGTGAAAAAATGAAAAGATTTTTTGCGGTTCAGATTCTTGATCTAAGCCGCGTGGAGGCTGTTGGCATAGGCGTGCCCAGCAGCCAGAACTCGCAGGTCAAAGGCACACTCTGGATTGATAAGGTGAGGTTTTACGGAGAGTGAAAATTACCTTGACTTACAATGCGGGCAGAAAGTAAGGTTATACTTAGGATTGGATTATTTAGTATAAATTTAATTGTGATAAAATAGGTGCAATAATTGTGATAAAATAGGTGCAATATCTGAGAGAGGAGGTGCTTATGGCAACAAAGACTATAAAACTTGAAGTGCCGTTTCAGAAGCTTCTAAGCGTGATTGACCAGCTTACACCTGATGAAAAACTGGTCTTAAAAAAGAAACTGCAGAGAGAGAAAGTTTCGACATGGCAGGAAAGGTTCGGGAGGGCTTTGCAATATCTTGGCAAGAAGAATATCAAATTTTCAGAGAAGGAAGTTTCTAAAGACGTAAAAAGGGCAATTGCTGAGGTAAGAGGCATTGGCTGTAATTAGGGCAGTCATAGATACAAACGTGTTCGTGAGTGGAGTAATCTCTCCAAAAGGCTCTCCAAGAAAAGTCCTTGAACTTGCAAAGAAGGAAGTGTTCAAAGCAGTCACTTCTATTTTAATAAACCATGAGATTTTTGAAGTCATTCATAGGGACTATATCTATAACAAATATGGTTTGACCGAGGAAATTATTGATGATATGGCATCATTCCTTTACGAAGGCGCAATTCTGACAGAAGATTCTTATAAGATTCAAAAGGTCAAAAAAGATACCGAAGACAATAAGTTCATTGCCTGTGCTATTGAAGGGGAGGCGGATTATATCGTCTCAGGCGATGGTCACTTATTAAACCTGAAGCACTACAGAGGCATACAGATTGTTGATGCGAATAGTTTTCTGAAAATCTTAGAAAAGAGAGTTAGATAAAAACTTTTTTAGGGAGGCGGGGTTATGAAAAAATTAGGCTTAAAAAAGATTACCCCTCTGTGTCTCCCCTTGGCAAGGGGAGAATTAAAGAGGGGTGTTGTTTTGATAATCAGCGCAATCTTTATCCTGCTTGTAGGTATGGTGATGGCCGGCTGTGTGTCTATGACGCCTTTAAGTACGGCAGCAAAAAGGGGTGATATTAATGCGGTAAAAGAATTGCTAAATCAGGGCGCTGATGTTAATGAAAAAAACGATTCTGGCAATACTGCCTTGATGTCGGCGGCATTGGAAGGTCATCCAGAGGCTGTAAAGTTCCTCATAGAGAAGGGCGCTGATGTAAATGCTAAGAACAATCGTGGCTGGACCCCGCTATTCTACGCTGCTGCCTTTGGCAAGACAGATACAGCCAAACTTCTCATTGGAAAAGGAGCTGATATAGATGCTGCAATAGTAAATTTGGAAAGAAGCTCATCTTATTATGGCAAGACTGCCGTCCAGGCAGGTGTTAAGATGCTCGAAAGATTAAGACCAAAGCAGGAAATTGCCAGCCAGCCTGTAATAGCAGCCTCCAAACCATCTCAAGAAGTCTTTCCGATTATCAAATCCGATGTTGACGAACTTCCTTTGGTGAAGGCCAAACCGAACAAAAACTCCTATGCCATTGTTATCGGCATTGAGCAATATCGCCAAAAACTTCCAAAGGCTGATTATGCGGTAGCTGATGCAAAGACAATGACAGAATATCTCACAAAGGTGATGGGCTATCCAGAGGAGAATGTTGTAACACTATTAAATGACCATGCAGCCAAAAGCGATTTTGAGAAATACTTTGAAAAATGGCTTTTTAACAATGTAGAGAAAGACGGCTCTGTGTTTATCTACTATTCGGGACATGGCGCGCCGAATACAAAGACAGGGGATGCCTATCTTGTGCCTTATGACGGAGACCCATCTTTTATAGAGCAGACAGGTTATCCTCTGAAGAAACTCTATGAATCGCTGAATAAACTTCAGGCAAAGGAGATTATCGTTGCACTTGACTCCTGTTTCTCAGGAGCAGGTGGAAAGTCTGTAATAGCAAAAGGAGCGAGGCCGCTTGTAATGAACCTTGAACAGGATATAAAGCTTTCAAAAAATATGATAGTCCTGTCCGCCTCATCAGGAGACCAGATTAGCTCAACATACGAGGAAAAAGGGCATGGACTGTTTACTTACTTTATGTTAAAGGGAATCAAAGACGGCATAATAGAGCTTGGAGAACTTTTCAATTACATGAAACCACAGGTGGAAAAGATAGCCAGAAAAGTCTATAACAACGAACAATCTCCGCAGTTGATTGCGCCTGAAAAAAAGAAGGTGTTTTTGAGGGATTGATGTTACAATTGCTATAAGAAAGACTAAAAGATAAACGAAATGAAGACTGTAGGTGAAGTAAGAGTACATAAGAAAGGGTTTAGTGAGGAATTAAATAAATTCTTTCATTTGATTGTGGAATTCAGGAGAGATAAGGTTTTTATACCCCGTGGAGTTTTTAAATTTAGGACTTTTGAGGAGGCTGAAAAGTGGCGGCACAGGATGCTGAGGGGCCAAAGTCCCGGCCACCAACGATAGATGATCTCTTAGCTGTTTGCAAGAAACTCAATGAAAAGGGCGTAAAATATGTCCTGATTGGCGGTTTTGCCATGAACTACTATGGATTCCCAAGGGCTACAGAGGACATAGACCTGCTTAAAAAGGCTTGCGATATTACTTTTGATAAGGCAGTGATAGAATATTTCGAATTTAAGGGTGTCCGTATTCCTATTGCAGATATTTCCACGATGGTAAAGACAAAACAGGGTGTTAGACCAAGAGATAAGGAAGACCTGTTATTTCTTGAGAATATATTAGAGGAGGAAGGGCGATAGTTTTTTAAAGGAGGTGGGGTTATGAAAAGATTGGGTGATTTAAAAACTTTATCAGCATATATTTTAATCCTTACAGCATTCAGCTTCATTAATGGCTGTGTGTCTATGACGCCTTTAAGTACGGCAGCAAAAAGTGGTGATATCAATGCTGTTAAAGACTTCATGGCTAAAGGCTCTAATGCATGTGAAAAAGGGGAGTATGGACTCACACCATATATGTGGGCGTTTGAGGGCGGTTATACATGCAGAAGTGAAATATACAGGATCTTGATTGACAATGCTTATGAGGTACTATGAGGTACTTAATAAGGGTGGTCAATGTCCATTATTATTGTACTACGCTGCCGGCGGCGGATGTAATGATATAACGAAACGACTTCTGGAAAAAGGATACGATTCTAATGAGAGATTTGGGAATCTTACCGCATTAAGTTTTGCGGTATATAACGGTCAACTGGAGACTGCTAAGATATTATTAAATAAAGGTGCGGATTTGGATTTAGCAATATATGGGCTAAAAGAACATGCATCGAATAATCTGCCATACTTAAGCACTCCTGCCAATAGAGAAGCATATAACATATAATAAGGCCAATTTAGGCGTTGAAACGTTAAATAGACTTAAGCCCAAGCAGGTAGAGCCCAAAACTAATGTTGCTACAGGTTTAACCAAAGAAGACCTTACAACGATTGTGCAGGCGGCAGTTGAAGGCGCGACTAAATCACAAAAGAAGGAGGCTAAGCCTGAGTCTATAGAAACAGACATAGACAAACCCTCTTTTGCAATAGCAGAAAGAATATTTGGTGATAATGATGTAGCAGTTGTCATAGGCATCGAAGGATATCAAGCTTTACCAAAATCTGATTATTCATATGATGATGCAAGGCTCGTAAAAGACTACCTCAAGGCGCTTGGATTTAAGGAAAGGAATATTGAACTT
>JAHILQ010000124.1 GCA_018896985.1 Nitrospinota bacterium | reverse complement strand
TCTGTCAGTTGAAAATGATTCGCCAAAATCAAGTTTTACAATTCTTTTCAGCCACAGACCGTATTGGACTATCACCGGCTTGTCAAGATTATAGAGTTTTTCAAGTCTTTCCCTTGCCTCAGGCGTTATCTTCGGATTTAACTCTGTGAGAATATCCGTAGGTTTTCCCGGAGCAAGGTGGATGATAAAGAACGAGATTAAAGTTATCCCCAAGAGTGTGGGAATCATCTCAAACAGCCGTTTTATTAAATAGGCAATCATTTAAGGCTCCACCTTATGCTTTTGCATTTTTTGCGGCACATACCATTTCGGAAGATTATAGGTTATGCCGATGGGGGCAGGTTTTATTCCTTTAAACCTCGCATTAACAACCGGTGTTGCATCAGGCACATATAAAAAAAGATACGGAAGTTCTTCTGCGAGTATCTCCTGAATCCTGAAATATGCCTTTTTCCGTTCTTCTATGTTAAATGTCCTTCTGCCTTTTTCAAGGAGTTCATCAACTTCAGGATTATTATAGCTTATGAAATTAAACTCCTTTTCTTTTGTCTTGGATGAATGCCAGATGTCATACTGGTCAGGGTCAAGGCCTATCTGCCAGCCGAGGATAACCGCCTCAAAACGCCTCTTGTCTATAAATTCATTAATAAAGGTTGACCATTCAAGCGCCCTTATCTCAACCTTTATCCCTATCTTTGCGAGCCTCCACTGGATAATCGTTGCGGCATTTTTCCTAAGAGTATTGCCCATATTGGTGAAGATCGTGAACCTGAATGGCATTCCGTCCTTATCCAGCAATCCATCGCCGTCGGTATCTTCCCATCCTGCCTCTTTAAGAAGCACTTTTGCCTTTTCAGGATTGTATTCATATTTTTTTACATTGGGATTATAAGGCCATGTATTCGGGACATAAGGCCCTGTTGCAGGGCTTCCAAGCCCGAACAGAACAACATCAATAATCTCGCTCTTGTCTATTGCATAGGCTATTGCCTGCCTTACACGCTTATCCTGAAAAAATGGATGTTTAAGGTTAAATCCCATATAGGTGTACGCGAAAACAGGATAGCGGAATTTCTGAAAGTTGTTTTTGAAAAAATCCGTGTTTGTCTGCTTTGTATATTGTATCGGCGTCAGCCCCATCATATCTATGCTGCCTGCTTTAAGTTCAAGAAACATTGTAGCAAGGTCAGGAATTAACCTGTAAACATACCTGTCTATGTAAGGCCTGCCTTCAAAATACTCCCTGTAAGAATCAAGAATCAGCTCCTGTCCCGGAGTCCATCTTTTGAGTTTGTACGGCCCGAGGCCTATGGGATTTCTTCCGAATTCAATCTTTGTTATATCCTTTCCTTCAAGCAGGTGCTTAGGAAGAACAACAATGCCGGTCCATGAAGTGAGCGCAGGCGCAAATGGTTTTTCATATGTGACCCTGAATGTGTATTTATCAACAACCTCTGCTTTTTTTACCTGTAAAAAATCTTCTTTATACGCTGTGGGTGTTTTTTCGTTGACAATCGTATCGTACCCGAATTTTACATCGTCTGCCGTGAATGCAGCGCCGTCAGCCCATTTCACGCCTTTTCTCAGATGGAATGTTATGACAAGCCCGTCCTTTGAAATATCCCATGATTCTGCAAGGTCTCCGATAACGCTGAGGTCAGTGTGGTATTTAACAAGCCCGTTGAATATTAACCCTGCAATATCATGAGAAGCGCTGTCGCTTGCAAGCATGTATATCAGATTGCTCGGCTCTCCTATGGAGCCGACTATCAGCGCATCACCGTATGCAGGCTCGTCAGAATTGCCTTTTACAACCGCCTGTTCTGTCTGAGCCTGCTTTCCCTTGCAGCCGGTAATGATAACTAATGCCAGCAGCAGAAAAATAATTATTTTTTTCATGTTTTGTTAAGAATACTTTAATCGTTTCTTATTTTTCAATCAGTTATCGCAGATACTCCTTCAGATACTTCCCTGTATATGAGTCCTCGGATTTGATTATATCCTCAGGTTTTCCTTCAAATATTATCCTGCCTCCTCTTTCTCCGCCCTCTGGCCCCAGATCAATAATCCAGTCTGATACCTTGATGACATCAAGGTTATGCTCTATAATCAGCACCGTATTGCCTGCGTCAACAAGCCTCTGAAGCACATTAAGCAAGGCCTTCACATCCGTGAAATGAAGCCCCACAGTAGGTTCGTCAAGGATGTAAAGGATACCCTTACCCCCCCATCCCCCCCTTGCTAAGGCCATGGCTCGTAGAGGGGGGCGAGAGGGGGGTGTAAGTTCTGCACATATCTTTATCCTCTGTGACTCGCCTCCTGAAAATGTTGTTGCAGGCTGGCCAAGCCTGAGATAACCGAGCCCGATGTCTTTCATTAATGACAGCCTGCCTGTTACCTGCGGAGTATCAGAAAAGAAATCCAAAGCCTCGTCAACCGTCATATTCAGGATATTATTTACATTTTTGCCTTTGTATGAAATCCTCAAAGCCTCAGGCTTATATCTCTTGCCTCCGCACTCTTCGCATGTTACATAAAGGTCTTCAAAGAAATACATCTCCATCTTCTGATACCCTTCGCCCCTGCATGTCTCACACCTGCCGCCAGTTACATTAAACGAAAAAAAGCCCGGGCCGTAT